>WQXD01000024.1 GCA_009785015.1 Oscillospiraceae bacterium
CCGCGCTGATGATAGACGGCGCAAGGCGCGTCGGAAAGAGCTTTCTCTGCGAACAATTCGCAAAAAACGAATACAAGAGCCATATCATTATTGATTTCGGCAACGCGCCGAAAGATATTCTGGGTTTGTTTCAAAATGACAGTTCCGATCTTGATTTGTTCTTCGCGAAACTTTCCGCTTTTTATTCAAAAACGCTCTATAAGAGAGAGTCCGTAATTGTATTTGACGAAGTGCAGCAGTTTCCGCGCGCAAGGCAGCTTATCAAATACTTCGTCGCCGACGGCAGATATGACTTCATCGAAACAGGCTCTTTGATAAGACTGAAAAAGAACGTGCAGGATATTATCATTCCTTCCGAGGAAGAACATATCGAAATATTTCCGTTTGATTTTGAAGAATTTTTGTGGGCGCTGGGCGATATGGCGGCCATTCCGGTTGTCAAACGGTGTTTTGACGCGAAAACGCCGCTGGGGCAGGCTCTTCACAGAAAAATCATGAATGATTTCCGGCAGTACATTCTCGTAGGCGGAATGCCGCAGGCGGTGCTTGAATATGTAAAGACAAAAGATTTCGAGGCGGTCGATATTGTCAAGCGGCGTATTTTAAAGCTGTACCGCGATGACGTCTCCAAATTCGCGGAAGGTTACGAGGATAAGGTTTTCGCGGTATTCGACGGGATTCCCGCCCAGCTTTCAAAAAAAGAAAAAAAGTATAAGTTGTCTTCGATTTCAAAACAGGCCCGTTTCAGAAGTTATGAGGATTCTTTTGTCTGGCTGACCGAAGCGATGGTAGCCAATACCTGCTTTAACGCGACAGATCCCGGAATCGGGCTCGCGTTAAGTGCGGACTACGCGACGCAAAAATGTTATATGGCCGATACGGGGCTTCTCATATCCCATACTTTTATGGACAGCCCATATGTTGAAAACGAATTGTACAAAGCGATTCTTTTTGATAAGCTCGGTATCAACGAAGGTATGATTATGGAAAACGTCGCCGCGCAAATGCTGAAAAGAAACGGCCATAAACTTTATTTCTATTCCCGGAATGACAAGGCAAACCGTGAAAACCACATGGAAATAGACTTCCTTATAACCGAAAAGAAAAAAATCGCACCCATTGAAATCAAGTCCGGCAGTTACAAATCGCATACTTCTTTGGATAAGTTCAAAAAGAAATTTTCATCCAAGCTCTCAAATTCGTATATCCTCTGCGCCAAAGATGTCATGATCAAAGACGGCATTGTCCATCTTCCGATCTATATGGCGATGTTTTTATAACAGGGAAGCCTCCAAAGAAGGGGGCCGCTTCATTTTAAGCAGACCCCCTTGGCTTTATTTTATTCGCAGCCTTCCACCGGCGGAACGCTCACGCCTTTTTCGGCGCTGATTTTCGCAGCTTCGAATACGCCGATGACGCGTTTCGCCGAGCGCGCCGTCACCGCGAGCGGTTCCCCGCGGACCAAATGGTCGCATACATTTCGGTAATAATCTTTCCAGTCCCCCTCGCTTTGCATTTCGTATACCGAGTCAAGGCGGAAACCGTTTCCGTCGACAGTCGTAACCGCGAGGCGTCTTTCGTCGAGTTTTTCGATGGAGCCGCGCGTGCCGATGATCTGTATCTGCGGGCGTTTTACCGCGGCGATATTGGAAGTCATAAACATCGCCGACGCGCCGTTGGCGAAAGTGATATAGATTTCGGAGTGGTCTTCGTTGGTGACGCTGTGCCATACCCTTTTTTGCGTACGGGCCATGACCTGCGTTATCTTCGAGGGGATATAATGCAGTATCCAGTCGACTATGTGCGCGCCCCAGTCGTAGTAAATGCCGCCGCTTATATCTTTGTCGGAACGCCACGTATAACCCGGGGAATGATACCCGAGCCCGTTATAGGCCACATGGTACACGTCGCCGATAAGCCCTTTGTTTATGAGCTTTTTCATTTCGAGAAAGTCCGAATCCCACCTGCGGTTGTGGAAAACGCTGAGCATAAGCCCTTTTTCATCCGCTTTTTTTATCAGTTCGTCCGCCTCTGAAACCGTTATGGTGAACGGCTTTTCGGATATGACGTTTACGCCGGCGTCGAGGCATTTGCCCACGACGGGCGCGTGCGCGTTGTGCGGCACGGGGACAGTGACCAAATCGAGTTTCTGTTCTTTGAGCATATCGTCAAGCGATGTGTAATAACCGCCGAGTCCCGGGAGTTTTTCTCTGGCGACGGCAACCCGCGCCGGGTCGATATCGCATATGGCCTTGAGCCGGAGGTCTTTTATGCCCGAAGCAGCGGCGTCCATTGTCGCGTGATATTCGCCCATTCCGCCGTAACCCACAATGGCCCAGTTCAGCGGTTCGCGTTTTTTGCAGCCGCAGACCCACGCTATCATGCGCATTATGATTTTCTGGAACTTCGGGTTCGTCCACGCCGTGTTGTGGTTTCCCCCGATACCCACATACGCTATTTTGCCTTTGCCGTACTCCTTAGTCCACAAAACCGGGCGTTCTATGCCCTGGTAAGTCGTTTTGCCGAGCAGATTCACTTTTTCGGGATCAAAACGGTCCAAAATGTACAATTCATCCCAAACCCTGAAATCTTTCAGATTTTCCGTTATGTAGTGGTCGGTGTCCGTCAGCTTTACCGTGTACTCGTATTCGGGCGGGTGCGTGGCAAACATGCCGCCGATCATGTCTATGTAGTCGCTGCTTCCCTTGAAGCTGTCAGTCGCGCAGTGCGACCCGGCGAAACCCCCGCCGTTTTTGATAAACTCAGAAAGGCCCTTGAAACGCTCAGCCGTCATTTCGTCGCGAAATCCCGTGCAGAAAAAAAATACGGCGTCGTAATTTCCCTCAAGTGTCAAAAGTTTGTCCAAGTCGGTCGTAAACTCGATAGAAAATCTTCCGTCGAGTTCAAAAAGCGGCGCGATGATATTTTTGCCGACAAATTCGGTCTGATGCACAGGGTCGGGACCGCCGTTGAAATACAGAATTTTCTTTTTCATTGCCAATAAACCTCCATTACGATATTGATATTGTTTGTTTTTATATTTTCATTATTACAGCAGTTTCAGCGCATTCTCCAGATCCGCCAGCAGGTTCGCCGTGCCCTCAAGGCCGACATGCAGCCTGATCAGGTTATTTTTGCAGCCATACCAGTCCTTTTGCTTTGAATCGCTTCCGACACAGAACACGCGCAGACTCTCAAAACCTCCCCAGGAGGGCCCCGCCTGGAATAATCTGAGGGTATCCAGCGCCGCTTTCACTTTTTCGGGGCTGCCCAAAAGCTCAAAACTCAAAAGGCCGCTCGACCCCGTCTGCTGGCGCCGGATCAGCTCATGCTGCGGATGGGAGGCAAGCCCGGGGTAATGCACGGCGCTCACTTTGGGATGACTTTCAAGATACAGGGCGACTTTTTTGGCGGCGGCCTGATGCGCCTCCAGCCTTATGCGCAGCGTCCGCATCCCGCGCAGCATCAGCCAGCCCTCCATCGGCCCGAGGATTCCGCCGTAAAGCGCGCGGCCCTGATTGCCCATTTGGTCCATTTGCTCCGGGTCGGCGCCGGCGGCGGCGCCGGCGATGATGTCGCTGTGGCCGCCGAAGTATTTGGTGGCGGTATGTACCGAGACGTCAATCCCGAGCTCAAGGGGTTTCTGGTACAGCGAGGTGCAGTATGTGTTGTCGATGATCGTGATGATGCCGCGCTTGCGCGCGATTTTTGCGATTTGGGCCAGATCGATGATCTCAAACACAAAGGTGGTCGGGCTTTCCAGCATTATGACCGCCGTTTCGGGCCGGATCGCGTCCTCGATTTCGGCGGGATCGACGCCCCGGACATATGTGACCGTCATGCCGAAGCGATCCCTGCATATAGCGTCCAGAAAGTGCCTTGTCGGTCCGTACGCGTTCATCACGCACACGATATGGCTTCCCGTTCGGGTCGAATTCAAGACAGCGGTTGAAATGGCCGCCATGCCGGAACCAAAACACAGCGCCTTGCAGCCGCGCTCAAGCGCGGCGAGTTTTTTTTCCACATGTTCCACCGTGGGATTTGCGACGCGCCCGTAAGAATAGTTGGCACTCTCGTCGCATCCGAGGGCGTATAAATCGTCGAAGTTTTGTTTCACATGGAGCGAGTTCATGAAGATAGGCGGGATCACCGCCCCGAAATACCGCGACGGGTCTTCGCCGTAATGCGTCAGGATCATATCGTCGTCTTTGTCGTCGAACATGGGGTTTCATCCTTTCTTTTATATGTCCGCGGATATAATAAATAATATTTTTTCATCTTGACTTAATTTAAAAAATGTGATATAATTGTGATAAAGAAGGGCATAACTTTCCATTTTATTTCATTTATTTCAAGGAGATTTGATTCGGCATGTTTAAAATAAAAACACAGAATAAAATAACAAGGCAGGGCCTTGATCTTTTCGACAAAGCGAAATATGACATATCCGAAACCTCGGCCAACCCCGACGCCGTCATCGTGCGCTCGGCGGATATGCTCGGCGCTTTACTCAACCCGGAGCTCAAAGCGATCGCCAGGGCGGGGGCGGGGTACAACAACATACCCGTCGAAAGATGCACCGAGGCCGGGATCGTGGTGTTCAACACCCCCGGCGCGAACGCGAACGCGGTAAAGGAACTCGAAATCGCCGCGCTCGTGCTGGCGTCGAGAAATGTGATCGATGCGGTCAACTGGACAAAAACGCTTTCCGGCGCCGTGGCTAAAGAAGTGGAAGGCGGCAAGGGCAGGTTTGCCGGCGCGGAAATCGCGGGCAAGACACTGGGCATAATCGGCGTGGGCAAAGTGGGCTCGCTGACCGCCAATGCGGGGGTGGCCCTGGGAATGAATGTGACCGGCCATGATATCAACCTCACGATAGAGGCCGCGCTCTCGCTTTCGCGCTCGGTCAAAATCGCGAAAAGCCGCGAGGAGATAATAGAAAAAAGCGACTACATAAGCCTGCATGTCCCCGCCACGTCCGAGACGAAAAACATGATAAACGCCTCCACCATCGCCAAAATGAAAAACGGCGTGAGGATTATAAACTTCTCAAGGGCGGACATAGTCGACGACTGCGCGATGGCGGCCGCTTTGGAGAGCGGCAAAGTGGCGAAATACGTCACGGATTTTCCCAATGACGCCGTACTGCAGATGAAAAACACGATAGCGATCCCCCATCTGGGCGCTTCGACTGAGGAATCCGAGGAAAACTGCGCGGAAATGGCCGTGCGGCAGATTATAGACTACTTGGAAAACGGAAATATAAAAAACAGCGTGAATTATCCGGAACTGGTGATGGAACGCACCACGGACTCGAGGATATGCGTATTCCACAAAAACGTCTCGGGGACAATATCCAAAATCACTTCATGCGTATCCGATTTCGGCATAAACATAGAGCATTTCACAAACCGCTCAAAGGGGGACTATGCCTATACCGTATGCGAGATAAACGGGGAAATACCGGACGGGCTCACGGATAAAATATCCGATTTCAAGGACATGATAAGGGTCATTAAAATTTCTTGAAATTCTTATTTTGTCCGCTTTTGTTTTTATCCGGCGAATACGGCGCCTTCGGCCGCTTCTGATACGGCGGGGGCGTCGCTGCGGCGCCCTCTTTGCTTATTATGATCCTGCGGTTGTTTTCCTGTCCGATCGAATGGGTGCCGACGCCTTCCATATCCTGTATGACCGCGTGTATCACGCGCCTCTCATACGGGTTCATAGGCTCGAGGGTCACGGGTCTTCCGTACTTTTTTACCCTTTCGGCCATCTTCTTCGCGAGGGAGCGCAGCGTTTCCTCCCTTTTTTGCCTGTAATTTTCGATATCCACCGAAATTTTGACCACGCCGGCTTTTTTGTTTTCCGCTCCCTCGGTTTCCTCCTCTTCGCCGTCGTCTTTATTCACGGCGAGATATGTGAGATACTGCAGCGAATCCAATATCTCCCCGTGGTACCCGATGAGCGCCCCGAGGCCTTCGCCCACTATGTCGATTTTGAGTTCGCTGTCCGTTTCCGAAATGATTTTCGGCACGGCGCTCACTTTCATGTACCCGATCATTTTTTCCAAAAACTCGACTGCGGTATCGCCGTTTGAGTTTTTGCCTGTAATTTTGACTTTATAGCCCGTCGCGCCTATCCCCAAAAAACCCTTTTTCGGCAGCTCGAGAACCTCGGGAGTGACGTTCTCTTTTTTCATTTCGAGTTCCTTTGCCCCGATTTCTATCGCCTGCTCTATGGTTTTGGCGGTCACGATGACTTCTTTCCTCATTTTTTACACACACCATCCTTAAAAGATCCGTTATTTATTTCTTTTCTTTATCGTATATTTTTTACCGGTTTTTTTATAGTTGTTTTTGACGCTTTGAGAAATTCCCTCCGGTATGGTTTTGGATACATATTTGTCTTCTGTTTCTTTTGCTTCTTCTGTTTCCTCGGCTTCGGCGGCTTCGGCTTCAATTATATCCACAGCCGGTTCGTTTTTTTCGGGCGGCTTCTTTTTCTTCTTTTTGGCGGCGCCGTACTGCTGGCGCGCGAGCGCGTATTCTTCTTCGGAAATTTTCGGCAGCGGATAAATCCGCGCGAGAACCACCATCTGCCCTATGCCCAGAAGCGACTGGAATATCCAGTAAAGCCCGAGCGCGGAATACATCGAGTAGGACATCCAGACGATCAAAAGCGGCATCGCGTATTCCATGAATTTCATGCCCTTGTTGTTTGCCGCGTCGGCGGCCATCGTGGAGGCGTTTATCACTTTCTGCAGCCTCATCTGTAAAAAACTCGCCGCGAAGTTCAAAACGGGTATCAACAGCAGTATGCTCAGCCCCCCAGCGAGCGCCTCCGAGGGCGAATCGGTGAGGAACTGGCCGAACAGCTTGAAATTCAGGTTCTCGAAATTTTCGGGAAAGCCGATCACGCTTTTCTTTATCTGCTCAAACAGCGACGGGTCGTTGAAAATCTTGACGATATCTATTTCCTGTATGTTTTTGGCTTCCTTTACCAATTTTTCAAAGGCGCCGTTTTCGTCGATTCTGCCCAGCGTCGAAACAATCCCGTAAAACTTATCGGCGTATTCAAAAATATGCTCTTTTATCCTGTCCACGACTTCGCCCAGCTGCGCGATGTAGGTCAGCGGGCTCCTTATTATCGCATACAGGGAAAACAGTATGGGCATCTGCACCAAAAGCGGCAGGCAGCCGCTCATGGGGGAATAGTTTTCGGTTTTGTACATCGCCATCACTTCGCTCTGCATCTTCTGCTGCGTGACGGTATCCGTGCGCCCGGCGTATTTGCCCCGTATCGCCTGTTCCTTGGGCTTTATCCTGGCCATTTTGATCTGGCTTTTCTGCTGCTGTATCCCAAGCGGCAGCAGCACTATCTTGACCACAATGGCAAAAAACAGTATGGCGATCGCGTAGTTGTTGAATATGCCGTAAAAAAATTTCATCAAGAGCCCGAGCGGCACGTTTATTAAATCAAAAGGGTTCATAAAATCAATTCAACTCATTCTTCTTTTTATTTTTCGTTTTAAATATTTTTTCGGGCACGGGGTCAAATCCCCCCTTGCAAAACGGGTTGCAGCGGAGCACCCTGTAAACCGTCAGCAAAAAACCCCAAAAGACCCCATGCGCCAAAAAGGCCTGTTTCGCGTACCGGGAGCAGACGGGGTCAAACCTGCAGCACTGCGGCTTGTACGGGCTTATGTTTCTTTGATAGAACTCGATAAGTCTCACGAATAAATTTCTCATATAATTTTAATTTCAAGCAGATTCAATCTCGCCAAAACGGCTTCCATCGATTTTACCACCGATTGGGTTTTGTTGTCCCTGGAAAAACAGGGGCCGCGCCCCACGGCGACTATGAGATACCCGGCGGGAATGCGCCTGTAAAGGGCGGAAAACGCTTCCCGGATGACTCTTTTGGCCCTGTTTCTCTGGACGGCGCCCCCGATTTTCGGGCTCACGGATATGCCGAGCTTAGAGGGGGCGCTTCTGTTGTAATTTTTCAAAACATAAACAGTGAGAAAATCGTCGGATGCGTACCTGCCTTTTTTGAAAATCTTCGAAAACATGTGGTTTTCTTTTATGACCATTTTTGAATTCATAAAAACCCAAGGCTCCGCCCCCCATCGCGTTTAATTCTAATAAGACAGCATTTTTCTGCCTTTGGCGCGCCGATTAGACAGGATTTTGCGCCCGTTTGCGGTTCTCATCCTTTTTCTGAAACCGTGCTCTTTCTGCCGCTGCCTTTTTTTCGGCTGATATGTCCTTACCACTTTAACACCTCGCTTCTCATTGACTGTTTGATATAAAAAAGTGCACCCTAATTATTATATACAAAAATATATGTAATTGTCAAGTGTTTTTAAATCTTTTTTTCCATTGCGGCCCGGAGTTTTTTTGCCAAGTCGTCCGCCGAGCTTTCGCTGTCTGCCGAAAGCAGGTAATATATCTTGATTTTGGGTTCGGTTCCCGAGGGCCGGATTATCACTTTCGAGCCGTTTTTCAAAACAAAATACAGCACGTCGGACTTCGGAAGGCCGGTGGGGCGAGTTTCGTCGTTGTAATCGACGGTCTCTGAGAGCTCATATCCCCCGATTTCATCCGGAGGGTTATTTCTCAGATGGTTCATGACATCCCTCATCTTCGCCGCTCCGCCGAGCTCTCCGAATTCCATGTCCCGGGCCTCTTCGCGGCAGTATCCGTATTTTTCGTACAATTTTTCCAAAGCGTCGGACAGCGTCATGTTTTTTTGGCTGTAATAGGCGGCCATCTCGGTCACAAGCGCCGAAGCGGAAACTGCGTCCTTGTCCCTTGTATAGTCTCCTGCGAGATATCCGTAGGATTCCTCAAAACCGAAAAGGAAGACAAATTCCCCATTTTCCTCGAATTCTTTTATCTTCTCGGCGATAAATTTGAAACCGGTGAGCACTTTTACCAATTTGACCCCGTTTTGCTCGCAGATTTTTGACGCGAGCTCGGTGCTCACTATCGTGGTGATTGCGCAGTGGTTTGGCAGAAGGGTCCCGTTTTCTTTTTTCGCGGTGATGATATAGTCGAGTAACAGCGCGCCCACCTGGTTTCCCGTGAACCTTTCGAATTCTTCGCGGTTTGTCTTCTTGGCCGCCACCCCCAATCTGTCGCAGTCGGGATCCGTGGCGATCACGAGCGCGCAGTTTTCGGCTTTGGCGAGCGCGATCCCCAGTTTCAGCGCATCCGCGCGCCCAAGCGGCGGACATTCGGGGTTCGGGTATTCGACTGTGGGGAAATTTCCGTCGGGGGTCATCTGCTCTTTTACGGTCAGAAGGTTTTTCAGCCCCATTTGCGCGAGCGCCTCCGGAACCAACCTGTATCCCGCCCCGTGGAGCGGAGTGTAGGCCACGGTAAATCCGGGGGCTTTTTCTATCGCGCCGGGGCGCGCGCTCCGGCTTATCACGTTTTGGAGGTAGGGGAGGTCCACTTCCTCGCCGATTATATTTATTTTGCCCTGTTTTATCATTTCTCCGTAGTGGGAAGTCAAAACCCCGGCAAAAATGTCGGTTTCGTTTATGGCGTCCAGGACGGTTTTGGCATGGTCCGGCGGGAACTGTCCGCCGTCCTCCCAATAGGCCTTGTAGCCGTTGTACTGCTTCGGGTTATGGGAGGCGGTTATATTTATTCCCGCAGCGCAGCCGAGGTGCCGTATGGCAAAAGAGAGCTCGGGGGTCGGCCTGACGTCGTCGAAGATATACACCTTTATGCCGTTGGCAGCCAAGGTTTTGGCGGCTTCCTTGGCGAAGAGCTCGGAGTTGTTCCTGGAATCGTAGGCGACGGCGGCGCCTTTGTCCATGTATTCCCTGCCTTTGGATTTTATGAGGTTTGCAATCGCCTGGGTGGCCTGTTTTACCACGTAGATATTCATGCTGTTTATCCCGGGGCGCATGATCCCGCGAAGCCCGCCCGTCCCGAATTCCAGCGGGGCAAGAAAATAATCCTTTATTTTTTCTTCGTCCCCGCCGATTTCGGCGAGTTCGGCTTTTGTTTTGGAGTCGAGCCCCTGATAGCCCATCCACTTTTCGTAATTTTTCATATAACCGGGAGTGGAGGTCTCCCGATTCATGAGCTCCGCCGCCTGCTTTAAGGCTATTGACAGCTGATCGGGGCAGGAAGTCCCTTTTCTGCCGCACAGTATCCCGCTCAGTTTTTTTACGGCGTCGGCCAACTTCATCCCGGCGATAAGTTCCGATATGCCCTGCGTATTCCCGCCGCAGCCGCCCGTAAACTGCACGCGCTCTATTATATCTGCTCCGTCTTCCCGTTTTATTTCCACTTCGACCGCGCTCGAACAGGTGCCCTTTGTTTTGTAATGATATACCATAAAATACCTTTCCTTTCGATTTTGTTTTCTTTCAATTCACTTTTATCTGACGCCTGACTTTATTTATTATCGTCCAGCCCTGATCTTTTTCAAAAAGGGCGACGATTCCCCCGGTGCAGTTTGTTATGGCGTCGTACCGAAACCTTGTTATGAGGTTGCCTTTTGTGTCGATGAGCGCCTTTTTGCCGTTGGAGAGCCCGATCACGGCCACCCCCTCGTAGAAGGGCTGCGCGTGCCTGTAGATGGGCTGCGCGACCCATTCGCCCAGATAGTTCATAAAGCCGTAGTATCCGTTTTTCTCGAGCAGAATCATCCCGTTTGAATATGACTTTATATTGTAGTCTTCGGGGATATAGAACGGGGTTCCGTAGAGGTTGACTATGAGCTCGCGTTCCACGATTGTGTTGCCCCTCCTGTCAAACTCGCGTTCGTAGACCCTAGTGAGCCAATGGTCGAAATAGAAGAAACCGAGATGGGCTTCGGTGACTTCGTCGGGGGCGAAGTAACTGTAATCCAAAGGCAGGTAATTGTTTCCCCATATATCCAGAAAGGAGAGCTTGCTGCCCCTGCCGGAGGATTCCTGATAGGCTATGCCCACGCCCTGGCTGAAATTAAAGGTTTTCAGATAATTCCTGGCTATCAGATAATCCTGCGTGCCCGCGGTCGCGTATCCCCACCGGTCTTTCCAGGAGGTATTATACGCCCTGTCGCGCCCGCTCGCCCCGTTTGCCCCGTAATAGGAAGGGTACATGAAGGGAACGCCCCTGTCCCCGAGAACTTCATTGAAGCGTATCGGGATAAAGGCGGGTCCCCCCTGATCGGACCCCGCGGGGTCGTAAATCCAATAGGCGCCGTCTTTTGTTTTGAATACGGTTCTGCCGTAGTCGTCGCGCATCTTCAAAATTTCCAGCTCTATATCGCCGAATTCGGGCGTTATGACCTTCGCGGCTGCGTCGCACAATATTTCGCCTTCGCCGTCCCTTATTATTATGTAGTCCATAAAAGGCTCTACGGCGGGCTTGCTTTGCCCGTCGGCCGATATTTTTTGGACGGCGGGGAGTTTGGCCTGGGGGATGATCTGCGCGAATTTATACTCGTATAAAAGCGGCTCGGCGGGAAGTTCCGGCGGTTCGGCGTCTTCGGGCGCGTTTGCCGCCTGGGCCAATATATCGCCGACTTCATTTTTGTAGCGGGTTATCTCGGCGTTTATCTGCGCCTCGTTGTAGGGCTCATAGGGCCCGTCGGACACCGCGAAGCCCCGGCGCGCCATATCGTTTGAAAAAATTTCAAAGGTAAAAGGGGATTCCGTGGTTTCGGCGTATACGTTTTCGTCTTCTCCGGTGGTGCTCTCGATCAAGTCGTCGGGATCGACCACCACGATGATGTTGGTTATGTCCTCGGTGGTTTCTTCGGTGGAAGCGGCGGTGGGTTCCCGGTCCGGCAGGCTTATATCATGTTCCAGCTGGGCCGTTACGGTCTTGGCCCGGTCGTGAAAGGGGAGCTCGAAATCGCCTTTTGAATATGAAACCGCGAAATATGTGAACGCCGCCAGCGCCGCTATCCCGAAAATGTGGCTGATCAATATTTTTATGTTCAAGCGGAATTTGAAATTTCTGATATTTATATACATATCGCTTAAAATATGTCCTCTCTTCAAATATTATTCGTTTATTATTTGTTTTTCCGGCATTATATTATATTATATAACAAATTTATTATATAAAATTTAACATATGGTAAAACTATATTAAAAAATAATGACATAACGGTTTGCATTTTTGTGTTATGATAGATAACATAAAAACAAATTAAAGATGGGGCAAAGAAATGATTTTCAAAAATTTCCGGAAAATATTGTCCGTTTTTGTCGTTTTTGCCTGGTTTGTTTTCCCGCTTGCGTCCGCCTCCTGCAGCGGCGGCGCCCTCAGGTTTACAAACGACGGAAACACCGGCAATCTGATCGACGAGGAAAACGGCAGATACTACATATACTGCAAGGGGTATCTGCAGGCGGCCGCGATCAAACCCGCCCTCTACGCCAAAGGGGACCGCGGGGAACGCTTGTATGAAGTCGACGGCCTCGACCCCGCCCGGTGGCTGAGCGAGGATATAAGCGGCGGCATTGCCTTTATGTTCAGGGAACAGAGCGTGCCGGAGCCCGGTTTCGAGGAATTTGAAACGGAGAAAATCATAATAACCATGACCGAACAACTCAGCGTGGCCATCGGCCAGATAACGGACCGCGAGGTCGTCGACATGGTCGTTTCAGACTACATCGCAAACGCCGAAGCGCCTTATCCGGAGATCGTCACCGATTGGTTCTCTTTTTTGTTCGAGTCCGAAAAACACAGCGGTATATATTACGTGCTGCAGTATTTGGTCGACGAAAAAAACAACGGGTTTCTGTACGACAGGTGGACGGGCCGGTGCGTGCCCTGCGGCTACAAGATGTTCGGCGGGACCGGTATAGACTGGGATCTCTTGGAGGAATAGATTTAATGGAAATGAAAAGGAAAATACTGATAAATATCATGATTTTGGCCTGCGTTTTTGCGCTTGCCTCCTGCCGGAACATATCGGCTCAGGATTTCGGCCCTGAGGATATAGTCAATATACTGGAAGTTGTAATGAGCAAAAACGACTTCGTCCCCGAAACAGACGCCGAACCCGCCGGTGCTGCGGAAAGCGCGCAGCCCGAAACCGAAGAATCCATCGAAGAAACCGATGAAACAAAGGAAACAAAGGAAACAAAGGAAACCCCCGAAGAAACCGCAAAACCGGAACCGACAATCGGGACCACCGCCCCGCCGCCGACCACCGAGCGCGAGACGGAGCCCGTGACCGTTTTGCCGCCGGAGACGACGACGCAGCAAAACCCGTATTACGAAACAGGCGAAGCCACAATAATCAATATCCGCGATATTTTCCCCGAAGCCCCCAAAAAATTCTGGGAGATCGCCTATCCCGAATCGGTGCCCATGCTCGAATCCTTCAAAAAAAACATCAAAAACCTCGCGGGCTTCTCCGCGAGGGACTTCAAGGGCTTTTCGTTCTATATAGCGACCACCGAATCGAAGCTGTTCACGCCCTTTTACGGCGGAGGGATGCTCTCCGACGCGCGCCGGTACAGAACGGAAATAGTCGAAACCGAATGCAACGCCCAGATGATCACCTTGGATAAGCCAAAGGCCAGCATACTGGAGGATATAAGGCTGTCGGTGCAGGCGGATGAGGTGTATTCCGATATTTTGTGCGTGCCCTTTGATATACAGTCCGCACTGATTCAAAGCGGGTTTGCGATGAATCTCAAAAAGATTCCGTTTTTGAATATAAACGCGGAATACTACAGCGCCTCCGCCACCGAGGCCTTTACAATCAACGGCAACATTTTCGGATTGGTTTCGGATCTGGTATTTGACCCTTCCAACATTTACGCCGTTTTTTACAACAGGACGCTTTTAAACAAATACAATTTGAAAAGCCCGCTTGAAATATACAAAAACGGCGCCTGGAACTGGGACTCGATGTTTTCCGTGTCGAAGGAACTCGCGGCGGCCGCGGCCGATTTCGACAATGCAGACGCCCCCTACTCGGTCGGGTTGGACAAGGAAAACGGCGATGTGATCAACGGGTTGTTTATCAGCTCCGGCAACAAATATTTCATGAAGAGGGATTATACCTATCCGGTCATGAATTTCTCGAACGACAAAACCGTGAAACTGATAGAGGCGCTGGCGGATATTTTCTCGCCCCCTGCGGAAAGCGGGATAAGAAATTTTCTGGAAAACGGGTCCGAGGTTCAGGAAAAGGCGTTTGCCAAAGGGAACATTTTGTTTTCGGTTTCAAAACTCGAAATGCTGCCCGATATCACGGATTCGAAATTTGACTGGGGGCTTTTGCCGGTGCCCTCCACGGAGACGGATCGCGCCTCCCGGTTTTCTTTTACGGGCAGCGACGCGCTCTGCATTTCGATACTCCAGAGCGCGAGAAACACCGAGGCGTGCGGCATTGTGATCGGGGCGCTTTCGGCGGCTTCGCACGGGGGGCTCAAGGACATTTACGTAAAGGAGCAGATGACATTTCATCTGAGGGATGTGGACAGCGTGGGAATACTCCGCGACATAGTGGGCAGCATAGCCTTTAATCAATACAACGCATTTGTGAGCGTACCCGAAATATACGGCGCCACGGTGGGGGTGATAAAGGACAGTGCCGAAAAAAAAGTTGATTTTTCGGAGCGCTATCAAAAAGGCAGAACGGATTTAAACGAGTTTTTCGCGGGCGCGCCGCCATTTTTGCGCAGAAGCTGACCCCGAAAAAAACAAAATTATGTAAAATTTACGGAGGGTTGAAAAATTTATGCAGGACGAACTTTACAGCCGCTTCGCGGATCCGCCGCGGCAGTACGGCTCAATTCCCAAATGGATCTGGAACATCGAAACCGAGAAGATATCAAAGGCCGAGATACGGCGCCAGTTTGAGGGTTTCGCGGAGCGCGACGGTTACACGGGGGTCATGATCGTGCTCTGGAACAACGCGCACTACATGGAGGACCTGTTTTTTGAGAAGTACAAGATGGCGCTTGAAGCCGCGCGGGATGAGGGCTTAGATGTGATTTTGTGGGATGAAAACGGGTTTCCCAGCGGCCACGCGGGGGGCATAATCGAATCGGCGTACCCCGAACATACGGCCAAATGCTTGGATATGCAGAGCTGCCCGGCGCGCGGGGGGCAAAAATATACTTTTGAGCTGCCCGCCGGCGGCGTATTTATGGGAGCGGTCATAATGGACCCGCAGAGCTTTGAGCGCGTGGATATTTCCGCTTCGGCGAGCTTTGCCGGGGGATTGGTCACCTGCGGGATACCCGCGGAAAAAAGCGGCGACTGGCAGCTGATGGTTTTTTGCCTCAGGGCCGCCGAGCCCTGCAATCTGGCCTTTTCCAAAAGGAGGCTGGTCGATTATCTCTCCGAGGACGCGGTGCAGTCCTTCATAACCGTCACCCATCAGGCGTATTATGACCGGTTTCCCGAGTATTTCGGCTCCGTCATAAAATACGCCTTCTACGACGAACCCGCATTCTGGCATATTGAGGGAGGCCGCATATGGACGGGCGGCTTCAACAAAAAATTCAAGGAAAAACACGGCTATGACCCGCTGACGCTGTACCCCGCGCTGTTTTTCGACATCGGGCCGGACACCGCCTCGGCCAGAAACGCGCTGCATTCCTTTCGCAGCGAACTGTATTGTGAATGCTACATACACACGATGCAAAAATGGTGCGCCGCGCACGGTATAGGGCTCACGGGCCACATGGATCAGGAGGAAATACTTTCCCCCGTGTCCATAAGCGGCGACTTGATGAAAGTGTTCGAGCATCAGGATATGCCGGGGGTGGATCAGATATTTGCCTACGGGCGCGGTTCCGCAGCCTACAAAATCGTGAGCTCGGCGGCTGACAACTACGACAAGCCCGCGGTGATGTGCGAAGTATTCGGCGCGATGGGCGAGGATATGCCGATAGAGAACCTGTTGAGGGAAGCCATGGACCAGTTTGCCAAGGGCATAAATTTCGCAGTTCCCCACGGCACCTGGTACGACGGCGAAAACAACGTCATTTTCCCTCCCGAATTGTCGTTCAGAAACAAGAAATTCGGGCCCGAACTTCCCGGCTACAACGCCTACGTCAAAAGAGCCTCGGCGCTTTTGCGCGGGGGCAGGCATATATGCGATATCGCCGTGCTGTACCCGATCGCCGATTTGCAGGCGCACCACAAATTCGGCGAAGGCGACCCGTACCTCGGCGGCAATATCGCCGGCCATGTGAATTATACTCAGATCGGCGAAGCGCTCTCGCTGTGCATACGCAAGGATTTCACGTATCTTCACCCGGAAACGCTGAGAAAAAAATGCAGCGTCGAAGAAAACCGGTTGGTTTTAAACAATGCGGAAAACCGCGAAGAATACCAAGTGGTCATACTGCCGTCCATGGATGTGATTCACCTCGAAAGCCTCGAAAAACTTTGGCAGTTTGTCCAAAGCGGCGGCGTTCTTCTGGCAGTCGGGCGCCTGCCCTCGAAATCCGCGGAACCCGGCGGCGACGGCAGGGTATATGATCTTGTCTCCCGGCTGTTTCCCAAAGGCGGGGGGCGGCATATAGAAGAATTCTGCCCGCGGGCGCTGTGCGACGCTCTGAGCGATACGGGCATGACATTCGACGTGGAATGCGGGGAGATTACGGTCTTTGGGGGAAATTTCACATATATACACAAAGAAACCGGCGGGCGCGACGTCTATTTCTTCGCCAATTCAAGCGATACGCCGGTATCGGCCCGAGCGGCGCTATGCGGGAGAAAGCAGCTTGAGCTCTGGGACCCGCACTGTCCCGAACAAAAACGCGAGGCGGCCGCCTGCCGCTTTGACCAAAACAAAACGATCGTCACCATCGAGCTTGAACCCGTGAAATCGGTATTTTATGTGAGTTGTTAAGAAATTTATAACGGCGCGTGAAACAAAGCAAGTGTGTTTTCGGCGGAGACGTCAGGCTTGATGTGATGATCCGGCCCTAAGATATATCCGCCGTCTTCGCCCAAGACCCTCATGCAATATAACGCTTCTTCACGCACTTTCTCAGGGGTGTTATACGGTAAAAATTGCGTATTGACCCCGCCGAAAAATGTGATATCTTTTCCGTATTCCTGTTTCAGCTTTTCGGGCGAAACAGGCAATGTGTGAAGCTGTACCGTCTCCCATACATTTATCCCAATGTCGATTAGATCTGGCAATATGCTTGTGATATCGCCGCACGAATGGAACCAGGCCGGCTTGCCGTATTTTTTGCCAAGGTCACAAAACGCGCGGAATATGTTCTTGTAATACTTGCGCCACAAAGCAGGGTCAAACATCATTCCTCTTTGCGTCCCGACGTCGTCCCCGAAATAAAAAATATCCAAATCGTCGCCGAGCGCTTTTATATAATTTTCACAAAAACGGTAGCTGTGTTCAAAAATCATTTCCAGCGAGGCCTCGAATACTTTTGTGTCTGTAAGCATTCGCATCATACATTCTTCCATGCCGAATAAACTGTTTTGGACGCAAAACGGAGCCAGCATATACGGCCCCCTCACCGCGTATTCGCCGGAATATTTACGGGCTTCGGCGGCCTTGGACGCCCAATCGTACAAATCCGGGTTGGGCGTCTTTTTCCTTTTTAATTCCGCCGCGCTCTGTATATCTTGGAGCGGATAGCGGTGTGACGTCCCGTAATCGTCATACGCCCCCGACCACCACCATTTAATATCATCGGTTATTTCACCGGTATACCAAGGCGGGAATACGATCCGCCCGTCTATGCCGAGCAGGGTCAGCAATTCTTCGGAATCGTAATTTACCGGCTTCCCCAATATTTTTTCGCCGTTCTCAACCCGGATCACATCTGTGGAAACACGGTCGGTGTTTTTGCGGTGAATAGTGGCAAGCTGCCGTTCTTTATGCGTCATATAAATTTACCCCCTTGTTTTTTTGTTTCTTTGCCCATTATTATACGCGAAAGCGAAAATAAATTAAAGGGGTTTTTGTGAATTTTCAGTGATATATACGGAGGATTGAACTGATAAGCAAACTCAGTACCAAAAAGAGGTTGTACGTCACAATGACGTACAACCAAAAATCGAATCTACGGCGCTACGGCTTGCGGAGTGTGTCGCAAATCAATGACAGCATTAAAAGAACGGGGGTTATTATAGTATGGATAAAGGCAAAATAATATATCTTGAGGGAGTGTCAAGTTCAGGGAAAACAACACTGGCAAGAACCTTGCAAACGCGGTTGCCGGAACCTTTTTTCCTGCTCTCCGGCGATATGTTTTGGGAAATGAGTCCAAACAATGGAATAAAGCCGACAATTTATGAAAGTAATGTGATATTTTCCAAAGTTGATTTGATAACACGCAATACATTAAAATTATTTTCAGATTTAGGAATTGATTTTATAATTGATTTTGTGCCTGTAAGGGGAGGCTTTACTAAAATTCTTTATGAAAATCCTGTCTTATATGTCAACGTATTTTGCCCGATAGAAGAATTGCGCCGCAGGGAAAAAGAGCGCGGCGACCGACAAATCGGTCTGGCTGAAAGTCAGCTTGACGAAATGTTTCCACAGGCTGAATATGATATAACCGTAGATACATTCAACAACACACCGGAAGAATGTGCCGATAAAATTATAGAATTATTGGATTATCCCGAGAAGTTTACAGCGTTCAGGAATCTTTGGGCACAATGTTCAAAATAGGCAGTTCCCGTTGCTTTCGGATTTTACTTTTTATTCATATTCTATTCGCCCCCTTACGCAAGGTCGCGTTTTTTAAGGAAAAGATTTGAAACCGCTCCGAAAGCGAACGCTCCGGCTATTCCGGCTGTCAACGAAACAAGCGGCGCTATAATAGTTGAATCAAGCGTAGTCCCGAAACTTGCGACCGGATAAAACATCATTCCGAACAGGAACGTGAAAACGATTGTCACCCAAAGTTTGTTTCTGAAAAACACGGCTATGCTCAAAAACAAAGAACAGAATACGCCCATCAGGAGCATTTTTGAAATCAGACAGAATATTAGACCGCCAGCGCCGCTAACGCCCAATTCAAACGATTTGCCCGTGAGCGCACCCGCAAGCACCGTTCCGAATACATAGGTGAGAATCATTCCTGCGCCGCTGAGAATCCCGATTGCGCTTTTTGATATAACATAGTCTATCTTTTTGGAATGGACGGTGAAGATATTTTTTACATAACCCGAACTGTAATCGTGAGCCACGAAGATTGCCATAAGCAACCCAGCGAAAATATACAGCATATTAATGTTTGCGAAACCCGCCATATCAAACGCGCTGTTGCCGTCTTCTACGGGGGAATAATTTTCCGACGCTTCGATTAGCTGCCATGTGTAATCGAAAGCGGGCATTTCCGCTTGTGGAGTATTTGCGGCATATTGAGAAGATTGAAAATTTGATTGCGGCGTACCCGTTTCGGCTACCGATAAACCGAGAACCATTGCCGGAATAATCGCGGCGATTGCAAGCATGATGTAAAAGAGCGGCGTGTGGAACAGCCTGTAAAAGTCGAGTTTAAGCATTGATTTCACCCGGTTTGAAAAATCCGGTGTTTTAAATTTTTCTTTACTAACTATATTATTATTTATTGCAGTCATTTTAATAACCCCCTTTTTTGTTTGACATGATACGCAGATAATATTCTTCAAGCCCGATTTTCTTGAACGCTATTTCGTTGACATCTATTTCGTTCGCGTACATCAAGCCGCCGACTTTCGCGCTTTCGGTTTCGTCGTAAACACGGATTCCCTCATCTTTTTGCTCAATTTCCCTGTATTTTTGCGATAAAACGGAAATAGCTTTTATGTCATTATTCGTTTTTAAAAAAACAAAATCGCGGCATTCCTCGCTCATTTCGCTTGCTTCCATTTCTTTTATCATAGTACCATTTCTAATGATTCCGTAATGTGTGGCAATTTTAGCAAGCTCACCGAGAATATGCGAACTGATGAGAATTGTTACGCCTTCTTCGTGGCTTAATTCTATTAAAGTTTCCCTGACGATTCTCATACCGTCCGCGTCTAATCCGTTGATCGGTTCGTCTAAAACCATAAGTCGCGGATGACCGAGAAGCGACTGCGCTACGCCGAGCCTCTGTTTCATGCCCAAAGAACATTTGCTGAATTTACGATTGGCTGCTCCCGTCATGCTCACGAGTTTCAAAACACGCTCAACCTCTGCTTTAGGATTTTTTATATCGAGGTTCAACGCCTGCATCATCAAATTCTGATAGACTGTACTGTTCGGAAAACAACCGGGATTTTCTATCAAAACCCCCATTCGCGCGCGTACTCCTGCGTCGGTGTAGTGCTTGCCGTACAAACGGATTTCGCCGCCGCTTGGTACTAAAAGCCCGCATATCAATTTTTCTGTTGTGGATTTTCCCGAACCGTTTTCGCCGATAAATCCGTAAATTGCTCCCTCCGGCACTTTCAAGTTTAAATTCTGCACGGCAGGGATATTGCGAAAAGTTTTTGACAATCCTGATGTTTCTATTGCATACATAATTTTTCCCTCCAAAATAATTATTTTGTTTGTTTGATAAGCATATTCTATATTTCATTTGTTTAAGTTTTGTCAGAGAATTGTTTGAGAATTATTAATCGTAAAAAATATATAAAAAAACAACCCTCCGTAATTTTTGAGCCGGAGAGCCGTTTATATTTTTATGCTGTTATTAGTGGGTTAAAGCGTTGCCTTTTTCGCAAATCTCGTGCATTTCGTCATACTTCTGTTCAATGAGCGGCGTTATTTGAATGGTTCGTTTCTTTGAAAATAACTTAAATAAAGAATACGGAATCGACCAACCGATTATGCCCGGTATGCCGAGTAAAACACAGAGCAGTATCATCGGCGGCTCGGCGGTTACGGCAAAGACAGACCCCGCCATGAAAACCGTGCCAATCAAGCCTACCGCAATAGAGTAAACCGTAGCCGTTTTTATTTTTGATTTTTCAAGGGTTTCTATTTCGTCAATACAGGCTTCAAAATGCTGTTGCAGACGGGTCAATTCCATTTTGTTGAGTATCTTTCTATCACGTTTTAATTTCAATATAACCGTACCTCCAAGTTGTCTTTCCTGTACCCCATCGGACAGCCAGCCGAAGTTTTCGTATGCGTCCAAAAACATTGAAGCCTTGTCGCTTTCAACGGTTAAGGTTTTATAGTCATAACCGACATAATCTTTGCCGCCTTTTGTTACTTCATTATAATTCATTGTTTTTTCCTCCCTATGCTTCGATTTTTTTATCTTTAACGGGTATGTGGACGATAAATTCAGAGCCTTTGCCGAGTGTGCTTTTCGCGGTTATCGTTGCGCCTGATAATTGGAGTACCCGGAGCGACAATGCAAGCCCAAGCCCGTTACCCTCCGTCGCGTGTGATGTATCGCCCTGATAAAATTTATCGTAAACGTGTTTTAGTGTCTTTTCGTCCATGCCGCAGCCCGTATCGGAAACGGTGACGGTAATTTCGTCTGCCGCCGAAGTCTGCGTAAGCGTTACCGTGCCGCCCTTGTCTGTAAATTTCAAAGCATTGGATATTAAATTGTTCCAAACAAGTTCCATAAGGCTCTCATCGGCGACAATCGTCGCGCAATCTTCCAAGTCAGCTTCAAAAATGATTTCTTTTTCTTCCCATATATCCTCAAACTGCAAGGCGCATTCGCTGAGTTGGGCGCATAAATCGTAACGCTCCGGCGCGGGCGGTATCTTCTGCTGTTCAAGCCTGTTCAGTTTTAAAATATTTGTGATAAGCCCGGACAGCTTTTTTGTGGACTGAATTATACCGGCCACATATTCTTTTCGCTGTTCGTCCGTCAATCGGTCATTTTGCAATAATTCCGCATAATTTTGGACAATCGCCAACGGAGTTTTTATTTCATGGGACACGTTTGAAAAAAACTCGGTTTTCAAAGTTTCAATGCTTCCAAGCTCCGCAACCATTTTATTAAAATCGTGAATCATAACGTCAAGGTAATCCGCTTTGTCTGCAGTATGCGTCGGTCTGACATAAACGGAAAAGTCGCCGCCCGCAACGTCTTTTGTCGCTTCTGCCAACAATCGCATAGGACGGTCATAATTTTTCTTAATCTGCCATCGTGTAAATATAGTAAAGCCCGCCGAAATTATTATCCAAAAAGATATTATGATTACCGCACGGTGAGGGGGGACGGTTGTATAATCAATATGAGAACCTAATAAATAATTTTGTATCGTCATCATTGCAGCCATCACAAAAAACGTGATGATAAAAATGGCGACGGGAAAATATTTAGCCCTCATAGGACGGCTGACAGACTTTTTCCTTTTCATTCAAGCACCGCCTTATACCCAAGCCCGCGCACCGTTACAATCCTGAACCCTTTGCAGACGGAAAACTTCTCCCGTAATTTCGTCACATATACATCAACCGCCCGAAGCGTCGTTTCAGTTTCAATCCCCCAAAACTCGTCCATCAGTTGTGAGCGTGAAAAAGTTTTGTTGGGGTAGGACAACAATTTATACATGATATTAAATTCCCGTGTAGTCACAGGGATTTCTTCCCCGTTTACCACCACGCTCATAGCGTCAATGTCTAACGTAAGGTCGCCGACTTTTATTTTTCTGTCCATTTCGATATTAGCGCGGCGCAGCAACGCCCTGACCCGCAGGAGCAGCTCGTCGAGTTCAAGCGGTTTCACCATGTAATCGTCGATACCAAGCCTGAACCCTTTTTGCTTTGATGGCAAATCGTCTTTTGCCGACATAAACAGAATGGGTATGTGCTTGTTCACCTGACGCACGGTTTCGGCAAACTCAAATCCGTCAATTTCCGGCATCATTATATCTGAAATAATCATATCATATATGTTATTATACATCAAATCGTAGGCTTCTGCCGCTCTCAAACAGCCTTTCGCGTTGAACCCGCTGTCATTCAGATAAGTACAGACGAGTTGATTGAGTTTTGCATCGTCCTCCAATACAAGTATGTTTATCATAATTTACAGCCTCCCTTTTTTATTATCTTTTCTATACAATAACTTTTAATTGTTTGTGTTTTGTTTGAACTTTGTTTCTGAATTATTAATTTTGAATATTTTCAAATTTTTATTTGCTCGGACAATCATGAATACAGCCATACGGCTATAACAAAAAGATAAAAATGCGATAATACCGGAGCGCATAAAAGAGATAATTACAACAAAAGTGCCGCCCTTTTGTTGAAAGAGCGGCATTTGATGTGCAGGTTGCCTCAATCTCCCCAGAAATCGTCGAGATATTGCTGCGCTCTCACAGGGTCGGCAAGTGATATGTCAAGCGGGAGGTCGAAAATCACGCTGACGCCGTCAGATTCGGGATTGGGCGTCAGCTCCCCCGTTTCTTCGTTGAAAATAAACGCATTGCCAAACATAAATCCTTCAGATATGCCGATATATACGCCTTTGTCTGCAAACATTGATATATCATCGCATTCGGTCAGGAGATATTTTACGCCGTCTATGATCGTGGCTTGACCGCCGCCGCCCAATATATGCGAATTGAGCTTAAAGGGCGGTATGCCCCTTACATAAGGCGAGATATAAAATCCGTGACCTTGTTCCATCAGTTCTTCTTCCGAGAACGGGCTGCCGTCCGCTTTCTGGACTGCAACGACGGCGTAGGTGCGCTCGCGCTGTAATCCCGCGCTGTCAAAGGTCCGGTAGTCCGTGATGTCGCTGCCTGAAACAATGGACATCAGCGTGAATATGTATCCGCCCGCCGTTTGGGAAGCGTTGATATTTATGGCGTTTTCGCTCTCAAATGCCGCGCTGAGCGTGGAATGGCCCAACTTTTCGGCAATCTCGCTCGGATTCAGCAAATGCCATGCCGCAAATGCGGTAGTTGTTATAATCATAAGTATTATTGCAGCGACGGCGACTGTGCCGAATGAACGCCTGATTGCGGTTTTTTTCATAATAACAGATTTCTCCTTGTCTAAATTATTTATTATTTTTTCCAATACATCTCCGCCCGGATTCTCCGTTTCGGAGATTGCGGTAAATTCATTTATTATCTTTCGCGTTATGTTTTTGTTTTGCACGTTATCACCTCGTTTTGATTATTTAATTCGGTAAAAACTTCGCCCTTTGCCTTATCTGCGATGTCTTTTTTCTTCATCTTTTCTATGCTCTCTTTATACCGCCGCGTCACCGTGCCGAGCGGCAGGTTCATCAGCTCCGCGATTTCACGGTGTTTAAACCCGTCAACCGCATGCAGTATAACGATTTTCCTGTCTTTTTCGGATAAGACGGAAAGAAGCATATTTGCCTCGATTTTATCAAGTATGATATTTTCAGTCTGCGCCGTATCCTGGATATCAGCTTCCATATCGTCAAGGCTTGTCATGCGGGAATTTCTTTTGATCATATTTACCGCCTTGTTTTTTGCAATTGTCAAAATCCACGCCCTCGGGTTCTTGAAAGTACGGTAGCTCCTGGCATTTTCATAAACTGCAATGAAAGTTTCCTGCAAAACGTCTTCCGCGGCGTACCTGTCTTTGCAGAACATAAGCAAAAAAACGTATATTTCCTTGTTCATTGCATTATACAGCTCTGTCAACGCGTCTTTGTCTTTTCCCGCTATTCTTTTGAGCATATCGGATAAATTATTGATTACATCACCCTCTTTACTTTAACATTTGGAATTATTCAAATTTGAATTCGCCGGATTTATTTTGAAAGCTTTCATAAATTAAACAATCGGGAAAGCCTTTTTATTCGGAATTTTATAAAA
>WQXD01000025.1 GCA_009785015.1 Oscillospiraceae bacterium
GTTCCCGCCCCCTCCCAAAACGGGCTTGCGCCCAAACCGCTCATCTTATCAAGACCGAAGTCGTCGAGAATTTCTTGAAATGTTTTACTCGGGTCTATGCCCTCGGTTTTCCATCTGTCTACGGTTTTATCCCACCAAGGCGCCCACTCATAAACCGGAACCCGGTCGCCCGGATGCCGGAAACTGAATGTTCTGCAAAATCTTTCTCCGTTTGTCATATCGCTTACACCTCTTTAATTTTAAATTTTTAAGCCGATTGTGAAACTCGAAAATTTTTCACTATATATAATATACAACATTTGCAAATGATTTGATTGTTAATTTTGTGTGAATTTTTTGAAATAAAAGGAAAAAATCATGGATATTCAAGGTCAAACATGGTATAATTTGCATGCAATGTATAAAACGTATAAAAACACAAAAAGTTTGCAGAAGAAGACTTGACAAAAATCGAATTATTTGGAGGAAAAAATGAATAGAAAAATGCAAATCCGGCTGTATTCGATAGGGGTAATCCTCGCGCTGTTATCCGCATTGCTCTCCGGTGTTTTTGCCCCGGTTCTTGCCGCTGAAAACGACCGGTATCGAATCGTACTGAGGTATTACGACCAAATCCAAATCACCTATACCATCAAATATCCCGTCAACGACGACCGCGGCGAATGGACGGGTCCCGAGGACGTCGCTGTCGGCGGGGTCGGCATCCCCGGTCCGGGCCAATTTGACATATCCGACTATATATCCACCCAAATCTACTGCGTTGACCCGTTCACCCCTTTTCACAAAAGGGTGCCGGGGCTTGGCGGTGATTTCCAGTGGAACGGCGGCGCGATGGCCGACACGGTTTCCGGCTATGTTTCGGCTGCGCCGTGGGTGATGTCCGGAGCGATGCAGATTTACGGCGACGCCGTCCGCTGGATTGCGGCAAACGGCTACCGCGGGGTCTATAACTATGGCTGCGCCGAAGCGGATGAAGACCCCGAAAGCAAAGCCAGCGTCTCACGCCTGACCATGATGTTCCCCAATGTGGGGCCAATCGACAAAGAAATCGCGCTGATGGCCACAAAGGTGGCTATATGGAAAACCGTGGCGGGCGAAAATGTCCAGGTACAAAAGACGACCTTTGACGGGACCCCTAAAAGGGCGGTGTTCGACGCGCTGGTTCAGGCATTGGTCGGAGAAGCGGCGAAGATGCTTTTGCCCGCTCCGAAAATGTATCTGCCGGGTGAGGTGATGGTGACGACTTTCGATATTGACATCGTTGAAGATGCGACTGCCACCTATTATGAAAATATAGACGACACATACACCTACTATGGTCCGCTGAGCGTAACGGCCGAATTGGACAATACGCGCTCGGGCGCTTTCCAGTCCGGTTTGGATAAGGTGTTTTTGACGGCGACCGGCCAGAATTCAAGCGGCGTACGATTCGTTTCCGGGCCGTCGGACGCCTCCGTTCTGCCCGAGGGCGTATTGCCGGGGACGGCGGAGCTCAGTCAGTATATTTCCGGCAGAAGCGGCGGTTTGGGCGGCGCGTGGATGAGTGAGGAATTTTATCTGGCGATTCCCAAAAGCCGCGCCTATCCTGAACGCGGCGACCGGCTTTTGATAAAGGCAATGGCCATGGCCCCCGATATAGAGGTGGCGGAGGGTACGCCCATCGTTTATGCGTTCAGTCAAAACAATGCGCAGAATTGGGATGAAATCCAGGCTTTTATAGGCGGGGCTTCGAAAGATGCGACAGTCAGCCTTTACGCCGAAACGAGCTGGTACACCGGCGACACCTCCCTCGGCGATATTTACATCTCCAAGCAGGTGAAAAACGCCGGGGCGGACAATGCCGACCGCGCCTTTACTTTCGCGGTGTATTACGGCGATACCGACAGGTTTGACGCCGCCGAAAGGCTGAATTTGACCGACTATCCCGTCCTCGGCGCGTTGAGCGTCAATACCGTCGACAACACTTTCACGCTGAAAAACGGCGGGCTGGCGCTCATCCAGGGTCTGCCTATAGCGGTCAGCGGCGGCGATACGGGATATGAGTATTACTACTGGGTAGAAGAGACAGGCGGCCTCGGCCAGGACTTCAAAATCCCCCATTTTGAAATTTCCATAGGCGATCCCCCGGGCCGTTCGACGGACGGCTACAAGGCCGGCCCGTTCCGGCCGGATACGGATTTGGAATTGGCTTTTGTAACGGTCACAAATACATACGAGCAGGGTACGGGCGACCTTGTGATCCAAAAGCGGCTCGCGGGCAGCTATGCGGACTGGGGCGCGGATGACTCAACGGTTTTCCGGGTTAGAATAAAGGACGCCACCAACAACAAATACTTGTTGTTTGAGGGGACCGGACCGGTATACACCTGCATAGGCAACGGCGGCAGCAGCAAGGGGGATGTGATCCGGGTGAGCGCAGGTCAGCCGGTTACCGTAACCAACCTGTTGGCAAACGCCGTATATGAGGTCGAGGAAATAGGCGGCGCGAATTACTCCGTAAGTTATCAGGGAAACAACGTGCTTTTCGAGAAAGGGCAGAACAGCACGGTTACGATAACGAACACCTATGAGCACGGCGTGGGGGATCTGGTCATAAACAAACGCCTTTCGGGAAGCTATATGGATTGGGGCGTCGACGAATCGACGGTATTCAAGGTGAGGATCAAGGATACCGTCAACAACAACTTCCTTTTGTTCAAGCAAATCCCCGAACCGGACGGAAGCTGGAGATGCATAGGCAATGACGCCGACGGGTTGAGCGAACCGTATACGGGGGCTGCAATTCTCGAGCTGCCTGTAAGCGCGGGGCAGCCGTTGGTCGTAACCAATTTGTGGGTCGGCGCCGTATATGAAGCACAAGAAATCGACTATCCCCACTGCTCAACCGGCTATATAGGCAACGGGGCGATTTACACGGAAGGGCAGAACAGCAACATCACCATCGTCAATACTTACGAGCACGGAACGGGCGCCATAGTCATCAGCAAAAAATTAGCCGGAAGTTTCGATGGCTGGGGCGTTGACTCATCCACCGCGTTTACAGTCAGGATAAAGGATGTAACCGACGGCAACTGCCTGATGTTCAAGGATGTGACGGAAACGGACGGCAGCTGGCGGTGTGTGGGCAACGACGTCGACGGGCTCAGTGAACCATATGCGGATTCCACAAAGACGGAACTTGTTTTCACCGCCGGACATCCGCTGGTTATAACCAACCTGTGGGCAACCCATGAGTACGAAATTGAGGAAATTAACAGCAACGGATACATTGCCGTGAGCTACGCCAACAATTGTACGGTATTCCAAGACGGACAAAACAGCAACATCAGTGTTATCAATACTTATGACCTGCCTCCCACGCCGCCGCCTCCTACAGAACCTCCACCGACCACAGAGCCGCCGCCGTCTACAGAACCGCCGCCGTCTACAGAACCGCCGCCGTCTACAGAACCGCCGCCGTCTACAGAACCGCCATCTACCACAGAACCTCCATCTACCACAGAACCGCCATTTACCACAGAACCGCCATTTACCACAGAACCGCCGATCGATACGGAACCTCCGCCCGATACACCGCCGCCGCCAACCACAGAGCGGCCTCCTGCCACGGAGCCGCCGCTTGATACACCTCCGCCATCTACCACAGAACCGCCTGATAGACCGCCTGCGCCGCCTGTCACACCGCCGCCTCCTACCAGACCCAGGCCGCCGGTACCGCCGCCGACCACAGAGCGGCCCACTACCACAGAGCCGCCGCTTGATACACCTCCGCCATCTACCACAGAACCGCCCGCTGCCATACCGCCGGCTTCGCCTCCTGACACACCGCCTAAAACACCGCCGCAGACCGGTGATAACCGCTCGGCTGCCAGTGTCATCATATTTTTTGCCGGCGCGGCGGTATGTACAGCCGGGGTCAGATTGTTCCGGAGAAGAAAGGCATAAGGCATAAATTACATCGCGATTTTTCTGTCACATAACTCAATTGACGATTCCCTGTGTGCGACAACGATTATCGTTTTATCCCGCGCTATGTTTTTTATCGCGTCGTGGACGATGTTTTCGCTGTATTGGTCGAGGGCGTTTGTCGCTTCGTCAAAAATGAAAATATCCACATCGCGCAAAAACAATCTCGCAAGTACAATTCGCTGCCGCTGCCCGCCGGAAAGCTTGATACCGCGTTCTCCGATAACCGTTTCAAGCCCGTCGGGCAGCCCTTCTATAAAATCGTATATGTACGCTTTCTTACAGGCTTTTGTCATATCGCTCTCGCTTGCGCCGCTTTTGCCGTACATCAGATTTTCTCTGATCGTCATGTTGAATAAAAGGTTTTCCTGCATAACATAGCCCATTCGCCCGTGCATGGCGTGCAAATCAATATCTTTCAAGTCAACGCCCGAAAACAAAACTTGCCCTTCGTCTGGGGTTATCATACCCGTCAGCAATTTCAGCACCGTTGTTTTTCCGCAGCCGCTTTTGCCCGTGATGGCAATACGCTCGCCTTTGCTTATTTTCATGGAAAATTCGTCGATGACTTTTTTATCGCCGCCGTTATAAGCAAATGACACATTATCAAAAACAATTTCATTGGAATTTCCGGGAATTATCCCGTCTTGTGCCCTGATGTCGGCTTTTTCAAGTTCGTCAATCAACCTGTTTGTATATGGCATGGACGATTGCAGTTCCGCGTCCGTTGAGGAAACCGTTTTAACCGCTCCCGAAAGCATAGCGTAATACATGGAAAACACAAGCAAGTCGCCGATTTTTAGATGATTGTTTATAATCAACAACCCGCCAAAAAAATACAATCCGAACTGCATGAATAAATCGTCCCGGATTTTCGGCAGCACCAAGACGCGAACCGTCCAAAATTGAACGGCTTTGGCAAATAATTTCCCGCGCTCGTTTAAGAAATGCACAAAAGCGCGTTTTTCATGCCGTTGTAAATTTAAGGCTTTGACTTCGCGCCAGCCCTGAATGCTTGTATGCAGCCAAGCGGTCATGTTTTGATCATTGATCCTCTGCTTATTGTTATAATATTTTTCTTTTTTGCTTGCCGCATTGTCGAAAAACAATGAGAGCGGAATTACAACGATGGAAAACAAAGCAAGCCGCCATTCAATAAAAAACAATAAGAAAATTGAAACAAGCACGGTAATACAGGCGATAACATAATCTGTCGTCTGACGGTTTGCAAAAGGTGAAATGCTGTTGGTATCATCTTCGATTTTCATTTTCACGCCGCCTATGTTTTGTTTTTCATACTCTGTAAAATCCTGTTTGAAAAGAGCTTTCCACATTTTATACCTGATGCGGAACACGATGCGGTTGATGAGCCTGTTTTCGCCATATTTTTTGATATAGCCGAACAGTATGTCGATAAAACAAACAGAAAGATAGCCAGATAGAACATATATGAACGCATTTATTTTCCCCTGTAAAATAACTTCATCAATAAACATCCTGTAAAATAAGGGTTTGATAAAATTCAAGGCAAGGTTTATAACACTCACTAAAACATTCAAAACGAAGAACCGTTTTACGCCGACGGCAAAAGGCATTATTGTTTTTGTGAATTTGAGCCGGTACTTTAATTTCTTAAACATAAGATAAGCCCCCTTCGTCGTCCTTAACGGCAAAAAGCGTCTTAAAGGTTTCGCTGTTTTGTATCATGTCCGCGGGCGTTCCGGTTTCGGCAAGTCTGCCGTTTTCCAATATGGCGGCTTCTCTGCACAGCATGACCGAGCTTTGTCTGTGGGCGATCACGATCGAAGTTCTGCCGATTAAAACTTTTTCCCATGCTTCGTGTATTTGTGCTTCCGTTTCGCTGTCAAGCGACGATGTGGCTTCATCGAATATTATGATTTTCGGGTTTTTCAAATAAATCCGCGCAATGGCGAGACGTTGTTTTTGACCGCCTGACAACCCTGTTCCCTCTTTGCCGACTACAGTATTGATGCCGTCCGGCAATTCTTGTATGTATTCGTAAATACCCGCTCTTTGGCAAGCGGTTATCATTTCATCGTCCGACGCGGTTCTTTTTCCGAGCAATAAATTATCCTTGATACTCCCGTCAAAGATCAGGGACTCCTGTTGAATAATTCCGATGTTGTCCCGTATGGACGCGAGGGAACACTCGTCGAGCCGTTGCCCGTCAATTTCTATCCAGCCGTTGGAAGGACGGTAAAACCCGACTAACATATAGGCGAGCGTCGTCTTGCCGGAGCCGCTTTTTCCGACAAGGGCAAGTTTTGCATCACCTTTTATTTCAAGGGTAAAATTTTTCAATACATCGCTGCTTTTATTATATGCAAAGCCGATATTATTAAACTTGATTCTGCCCGCTGTTACGACGAGTTCGCTTTTGCCTTTCCAATCCTTTTCGCTCGGGGCGTTTGCGATGTCCCGGATTCGCTGTATATATGAAATCCGATTTTGCGCTTCCAGATTCATATTGCTCAAAGTGCCGGCTATCCGCGTTATATTGGCAAAATAGGCGAGAATAAGCACCAACAAGCCGATTGTTATATTGTTTTCATGCGCCATATACGCGGCTACGCCGAATATGGAAAGCTGCACGAGTAAATTTACGGCTGTAATGATGTTCTGCGCGGTCATTGTAAAAAGTCCGCTTTTGATATTCACGTTTATCATTTTTCTTTGATGCCCGATAAACGATTTGTCCGCCGTCTTTTCCGCTCCGAGCATACGAATGTCCCGAAGCCCCGAAAGTATTTCAAATAACCAGCCGCTGTACTCGCCGTAATTCTTTCTTTGCTCCGCCGAATAATTCCTGATCTTTTTGCCGAAAACGTATGAAACGACTACAGACAGCATAACGGCAATCGACATCAGCAGTCCGATTTGCCAGCCGAGCAAAAACACATAGATGACATATAATATAAGCATTGAGGTGTTATTTATCAGATGAATGATGTTCTGGATGACAAAAGGCATACATTCTTCGGCATACGATTGTATCGCCGCGATTATATCTCCCGTTTTGACGTCTGACATATACTGTGCGTCCGCGTTTTGAATTGAGTCGAAAACATCTTTTCGTATATCGAAATTATATAAAACCCTGAGGCAGCTGTAGTGGGTATCGGAAAAATAGTATAGAACACATAAAAATAACAGCATTACGGCAAACAGCATGCTTACGCTCAAAAATGAAGCTGTATTCTTATAATACACGATTTCGTCTATCATTACGGCGAAAGTTATCGGTATGTAGAGCTGTAACAGAGTGGTGAACAGCCAGCCTATATAAAACAGGATATAGGTTTTTTTGTGCTTTTTGATGTACTTGGAAAGGAACTTTACAGCGGAAAAGTAATTGAGTTTCTTATCCATTCGCTTTGCCGCCTTTCAAAAATATCCGCTCGAAAAGGGTTATTTCTCCGACAGCAATATCTATCTTGATGTTTTCTGCGGCGGCCAGTCCATGCTCTTCATTGTTATCAATGAACAGAATTGTCGAATTATCCTCATGCTCCATGCTTTTTATATTTATCAAATAGACCGCTTCATTTCTGTTTACGTAAACAAAAATACTTTCGGGAACGGTTTTCAGCTCGGCATTGACAACGATAGTATCCCCAAAAATCAGTCCGTTGTATGATTGAATAAGGCTTGTTTTGGTGGTCAGCGAAATAAAAAGGATAAAAAAAACGAAAATACCGATCATCGCAAAAAACAGCACGGGCTTTTTCGCCGTATATTTGATGTAGGTGTTGATGAAACGTTTGTTCATAAGTGTGCTTCTTTCTTTTGAAGATTATGATTTCAACGATATATGATATAGGACTTGATTTTCGTTTTTGTCGACGATTTCAAAATCCGGATTGTCCGACATTTCGAAACCGGAGTTCGGAAGCCATACGCCGTCGATATATTTATAAACCGAAATATCCAATTTTTCGTCGTTCAACTTGCCGCTGCTGATGCTGTAAGTAAATACCGCATATTTTGACGCGGGTATGATTTTTTTAACCATGCCCTCAGGTATCTCCGTATAGTCTGATACTTCGGCGCAGCAATAATAATTGAAATTTATATCCTCATCCGCTTTGTAAAGATTTTCTGCGGCATAGTCGTATACCGTATAAAAGACATCAGGATTTATTTTATTCCCGATGGCGGCGGCCATCGGCAAAAATTTCGCCTGTGTTTTTAATTTCAGCCCGTGTTTGATAGATTCCGCCCTGTTGACGCGGTTTACTATTCCCAAAAGCTGAATTTCATCTTTGAATGTGATTTCCGGCTGTATCAGCAATTTCCTTTTCTCTTTGGCCTTATCCGCGAGATTTACTTTTTCATAAAGATTTAGTTCCACGCTGATTTTGCGAAAATCTTTCGGAGAAACGCCGTAAGCGGATTTGAATGTACGGGTGAAAACTTCATGCGAATTAAACCCGCTTTTAAAAGCGATGTCCGTTATGTTCTGGTTTGTATTGATTAAATCATATTTTGCATTGCTCAATCTTCTGCGGCGCGCATATTCCATAACCGAGCAACCGACAATCGCATAAAAAACTCTATAAAAATGCGGAACTGAATATCCCGCTATCTTTGCCGCCCGAGTCAGTTCGATGTCGCCGTTCAGGTTCTGCTCGACATAATCGATAACTTTTTGGAGATTGTTGTAATAGCTCAAAGATCTCCCCCCTTTTCCTGCGCACTATATATCATTATAGCATACAAAACAGAAAATTGCTTGATTGTTTTTATCATTAATTGTCACTAAATTCCGAATTTATCACAAAAAAATATTTGCAAAAAAGAACAATCCGTGCTATAATGTATAAATGTATATTAAAGATAAAACGGAGGGGAAAAAATATATGGCAAAACTATATTATCAGGGACACGGCAGTTTCAGACTGACCGCAAACGACGGGCTCGTCGTCTACGTTGACCCATATGCGGGCGGCGGATACGACGTACCCGCCGACGTCATACTCGTTTCGCATCAGCACGGCGACCACAATAAAATCGAACTGGTTCCGCAGAAAGAAAACTGCGCGATATTTTCAAACCGCGAGGCGCGGGATGCGGGGCGCTGCATGAGGCTTCACCTTGACGATTACGAAAACGACGAATTTTCGGTCGAAGCAGTCGAGGCGTACAACAAAAACCACGACCCGAAGGAGTGTGTGGGCTTTATCATCACGATCGATGGGCTCAAAATCTACGCGAGCGGCGACACGTCCAAGACCGCGCAAATGGAAACCTTCGCGGAAATGGAGCTCGACTATGCGATACTGTGCGGCGACGGGGTCTATAATATGGGCCCCGATGAAGCCGCCGAGTGCGCGAGGCTCATCGGGGCTAAGCGCAATATCATAATCCACCTCAAACCCAGAGCGTTATTCGACCGTGAAACGGCCGAGCGGTGGGACGCGCCGGGCAAGATAATCATCGAACCGGGGGAAGAAATCACTTTATAGAGGGAATAAAATTATGAAAAAATTATCAGAAAGAACGGCTTCGTTTACAGATTCCGTCATCAGAAGAATGACGAGGGTTTCAATGCGGTATGACGCGGTGAACCTGTCGCAGGGGTTTCCGGATTTCGACCCGCCGGAAAAATTACTGCAAAAATTGGCCGAAATCGCCGCGGTTGGCCCGCACCAGTATTCGATAACATGGGGAGCGCAGAATTTCAGGGAAGCCCTGGCGAAAAAACAGTCGAAATATATGCAAAAAAACATCGACCCGGACGGCGAAATCGTAGTCACCTGCGGAAGCACCGAGGCTATGATGGCCTCGATGATGACCGTCGTAAATCCGGGAGACAAAGTGGCGGTATTTTCGCCGTTTTATGAGAATTACGCCGCCGACGCGATTCTGTCCGGAGCGGAACCGGTATATATTCCCCTCGTTCCGCCGCTGTTTTCCTTCGACCCGGATATCCTCGAGGACGCATTTAAAAACGGCGCGAAAGCCTTGATTTTATGCAACCCGTCAAATCCGTCGGGCAAGGTTTTCACTCTTGAGGAATTGAGCATAATCGCAAATTTGGCTAAAAAATACGACGCCTACATAATAACCGACGAGGTTTACGAACACATCGTGTACACCCCGTATAAACACACGTATATATCCTCTCTGCCCGGTATGTCCGAACGCACAATTTCGTGCAGTTCGCTCTCGAAGACATATTCCGTGACCGGCTGGCGCCTCGGATATATCATAGCGCCGCCCGAAATCATAGAAGCGGCGAGAAAAGTCCACGATTTTCTGACGGTCGGCGCCGCCGCGCCCTTGCAGGAAGCGGCCGTGACGGCATTGAATTTCGGCGAAGACTATTATACAGAGTTGCTCGACAGGTATACAAAAAAACGCGGCATATTTTTAAACGGGCTTGACGACCTGAAAATCTCCCATACAAACCCGCAGGGCGCCTATTACGTTATGATAGATATATCGGAATACGGCTATACGGACGATTTGAAATTCTGCGAGGACCTGGCGAAGGCGGTCGGAGTCGGAGCGGTCCCGGGGTCGAGCTTTTTCAAGGAAAACGTAAATAATTTGGTCAGACTGCATTTCGCGAAAAAGGACGAAACCCTGTACGAGGCCCTCAACAGGCTTGAAAATATCAAAAAACTAAAAAACTAAAAAATAACGACAACGCCGCCCGCAATTATTTTTGCGGGCGGCGCCGAAACTGCAAAGTGAGAATTATAACTTGGAACATGCCGCTTTTGCTACTTGCGTATCGCCGTCCATTTTTCGTCGGAACCCTCTTTGATGAAATCATGCCCTATGGAGGCTTCCATGATATTCAAATACGCCCAGTTTCCGGCGACGTCCGTATAATTGCGGGGGAGGTTTTTTGAATTCGCGGTTATGTAGGCTTCGTCGGCCTTTCTTCCGAGGATGCGGTTCACCAAAGTGACCACTTCCGCCCGGTTGATATAGGCTTCGGGCTTGAATGTATGGTCCGTATAGCCGATAATCCAGCCTTTTTCCGCCGCCGAGTTTATATACTTCACCGCCCAATGATCGTCCGCGACATCGGTGAATTGATTGGACTCCGTCAAAATGAGACTGTCAAAATGCGCCGCGAGCGTGGCAAACTCGGCGCGGGTCACGGGCTCGCCCCCCCGCAGTTTTCCGTCCCGGGAATAATCCGCCAGCACGCCGAGCTCATACATATAGCAGACTTGATTTGCGTACCATTGCTTTTTGTCGAGGTCGGGATAATAACTATCGTCCCGGTAATCCTTGTCCAAATCCATTTTCTTATTCATAAGGCGCGAGAACATCACAATGGCTTCGGCGCGCGTCATATTTTTATCCGGTCCGAACGTATCGTCGGGGTATCCCTGCATATAGGAAAAATGGTCGTCTTTAATCAGAGTGGGGATCAGTTTGTTGACGAAAGTGACCGGCTTGTAGGGGGTTTTGTCGTTGGGAAGAGCCGCGTCGAAGAAATACGCTCCGCTCTCCGTCACCAAAATTTCATAAGTTTTGTCCGTGGCGTTGTAGCCGTCCGGCGCGGCGTACTCCGAGAGCGTGTATATGCCGCACTCCACCGAAAATGTCACGAGTCCGTCGCCGTTTGAAATTTTGTCGTAGGTGAGCGGGTCGCCGTCATCGTTTTTGCCCTTCATGCGCAGCGTCGCGTCCGCGAGGGGATTGCCTTCTTCGTCCTCTTTATATGCCTTGAGCTCGACGGTCACGGTGTCGGTGTCGTTTTTTTCCTTTTCGTTGACGAATGTGACCGGCTTGTAATCCGGACGTACATCCTCGATGTTGCTGTCGTAAACATACGCTTTGCCCTCCTTCACCAAGATCTCGTGGCTTTCGTCCGACCCCTTATAGCCGGCGGGCGCAATGAGTTCCGAAAGTATATACACGCCGTCGGACTCGACCGAAAAGGTCACCTTTCCGGCGGCGTCCGTAATTTCTTTGTAGATTTTCGACTCGTCATCGACGCCCTTCATTTGCAGCGTCGCCCCCGCGAGGGGATTGCCGTCTTTATCTTTTTTATAGGCCACGACGTCGACGGTCACAGGTTCGGTCTCGTCGGGCTCTTGCTTTTTGTTGACGAATGTGACCGGCTCGTAAGGGTCTAATGCGTCATTTGGAAGATCCACGAGGCCTTCGAAACGATACGCTCCGTCCGACGTCAGCAAGATCTCATAGCTGTCATCCGAGGCATCGTAGCCATCCGGCGCGGTGAGTTCCGAAAGCGTGTATACGATTCCTTCTCCGCTGTAGGGGATTTTAAAGCTCACGAGCCCGTCTTCGTCCGACACTGCGGTGTAAGAAAGAGACCCGCGGTAGATGCTTTCGCCTTCCATTTGCAGGGTAGCGTCCTTGAGGGGATTGCCGTCTTGGTCTTCTTTATAGGCCTTCACTATATGGAAGCGCTCTATCTCGATATTAAACGACATCCATTCGAGTTCCTGCGGAACATCATTTACGGGGTAATGTCCCGCCAGCCGTCCCACCACCTCATATTCGCCGCTTTGGACAAAAAGGCTGTGGGCGAGGTCTATGGCGATTTTACCCGAGAGATCCCAGGCGCTGGCCGTTCCGCTGTACAATGTGCCTGACGTCGGCAATATTCTGCGAACTTTCCATTCCAGCATGGGCCCCTGATTGCCCGCAACAAAGTTTGGGCTCCAAGGGTCATAATAATACGGGTCAACGGTAAAAATCGCTGTAAAGTCCACAGTCGGCAAAGTCGCCTCATAGGATATTTTGTAAAAATCCGGTCCGGAATCCACTTCGGTGTACGGGTCGGCGAGCGCCTTCGTGTAGGCGTCGTTGTTTACCGGCACGACTTCAAGCGCATTTAATCCTGTTAGATGGTCGTCTGCCAGCGCGGTCATCAGCATAATTATCATCATGGAAATTGTCAATGCCATACCGATCAGTCGTTTTGGCGTGGTTTTCGTTTTTTTCATGATTTTGTCCCCTTGTGTTTGTTGTTTGAATATGTTCATATTCCCATTTTATCCGGAATTCCGCCTTTTTTCAATTGTTTTTTTGTGAATTATTTGTGTATTTTTTTACTCCGGATTCAGCCACAACACCGGGCGCACCCCGAGAAACTCGGGATGCATGGTAGCGACGTCGCGTCCTTTGGCGTATATAGAGCCGCCGGAGTCCACGCAAGCGGCGCAAAGGCTGATGGCGCCGGGTGACCGCAGCCACCACCATGAAAATCCGTGGCCGAGTTTTGCTTTTCTTTCGTCGTCGCCGCCGAAATATTCTTCCGCTTCCTCGAGGCTCAACAGAAAAATTTTGTCGTCGGTATCCGCGCCGCCCGGCGTGCCGTACTGCGGATTGTCCGGGTTTTTAACTCTTGTCACGGCGATCCGCTCCTGTTCTTCGGCGGTGAATTTTTCCAAAAAAATCCCGTTCAGACAGTTTCGCAGAAACGATGTTTCCCATGTGATGACGTCGTCCGTCAATGCCAGATCATACACGTTCGGTTCAATCACGTTTTCCGTTATCACCAGCGTCTTGCCGTCTTTCACCTCGAGCACCCGCCAGTCATAGCCTCCGAATTGTATTGTGTCGCCGGCTGCCGAAACCGCCCCGTCCCCGCTCACTTCCACGCTGTATTTGTATTCGTAGTTATAGTCCGTGTCCTGCTCGTCTATGCGCCCGTAGCGCATTGTTATCACGCAGCTGCCGGGAGCGAGGGCTTCGAAATAGAAGACGCGCCAGCCGCTGTCTCCGCCGTCCCCCGCGTTTTTTGGCGTATTGTCGTCGTATTCGCTGTGGTAGAGCCCCATCACGCTTTCGTCGGATATGTAGTATGCCCAGCGGTAGGGTATCGATTGTTTCTCACTATCGCGGAAATGGCATATTTCGCCCGTTTTCAACGTGATCTTTTTTTCGCGGTCGAGCAAAAAGCTGGTTATTTCCCGTTGGTCCCCGTCGATTTCGATTTTGGTTTTCGTGGTTTCGGCGCCGCCCTCTTTTTTCAACAACTCGAATTCACAGGCCGTCACCGCCGGCAGAAGCATGCAGGCGCATAAAAACAAGACTGTTATTTTTTTCATAAAAATTACCCTTTCCATATTTTGGTTTTGATTTGGTCACACTTGATTATACCGGTTGAGATTTCGTTTTGTTCGCGGAATACTGTAAATTATATCAAAAAAATTTGCGGAGTTTTGACTGCGGCAAAAAACCGTTGACAACGGCGTTTTCGTGTGGTAGAATTGTCTTATGCGCGTACGCTTTTATGCTTTTAAGGAGGAATAAAAAATATGCCGGATTACAAAAAACAAAAAGAAACGGTCCTGGATTTGGCAAAGCAGATCGCGGAAACAGCCGCCATGCCGATACAGCAGAAAACATTGAATGAATGGAAAGCGCTCAACTCCCTCAAATCCGCGCGCCCCATGTTCATCATCGACCAGTTTTACTGGGACGAGCTTTTGTGCGATGAACTGAAATGCGAATGCGAAGACGGATTTCTCCGCGGATTCGAATGGAATTTCAGAACCCTGCTCTACCGCTGGAAACATATGCAAGACGACAGGGTCATATTTCCCGAAGTGAGGATAGGAAAACATATAGACGTCATATCGCCGCAGGGCATGGATTTCAAATTAAAAGAGATAGAGGGCACGCGCGCCAAGGTGACAGGCGAAGACCTGCTGCAAACGGAGGACGATATAGAAAATATCAGATATCTCGAGTTGGCGGTCGATGAGAAAAAATCCGGGGAATACTTCGAAAAGACAAAAGAGCTGTTCGACGGCGTACTGACGGTAAGGCAAAGCGGCTTTACAGGCTACTCGGCCCCCTGGGACAACATATCCCTGTGGCACGGAGTGAATAACAGCATCGCGGATATAGCCGACCGCCCCGAATTTGTCCGCAAAGTTCTAGAAAGAACGTTCGACGTCTGGCTCAAAGCGGTGGACGAATACGAAAGACACGGATTGATCGGGGTGGGCGAGCCGTATATACATTACAGCGGAACCTTCACCGACGAGCTGCCGGGGTTTGCGGGAGAGAGCGAACAAGAGCTCGAAAAATTCAGGTATTCGGCCAAAAACACGTGGACCATGGGAATGGCGCAGATATTCTCGATGGTGTCCCCCGAGACCCATCTGGAATTTGAAATAGAGTATCAGAAGAAGTATTATTCCCGTTTCGGATTGGGCTATTACGGCTGCTGCGAACCCCTTGACAAAAAAATCCACATAATCCGCCGGCTGCCCGGCGTCAGAAAAATATCGATGAGCCCCTGGGCGGACATGGAAGCGGGTTCGGAAGCGATGGCGGGCGATTATGTTTTTTCAAGGAAGCCGAACCCGATGTTTCTGGCAAATGACAGCGCGTGGGACGCCGAAGCCGTAAGAAAAGATCTGGAGCAGGCCTGCAAGACGGCGCAGCGATACAACAATCCGTGCGAACTCATACTGAAAGATATAACCACCGTCGGCAAAAAACCCGAGAGATTGTGGGAATGGGCCAAGATTGCCGCCGGTGTCTGCGGGAGGGGCGGCTGATGCCGTCTGCCATCTGTCATCTTCTTCTGCCGCTTCGCGCCGGGGCGAAATCACCCACGGTGCCGAGTTTGTTTGTTATGAAATCGTCGATATATTCATAGCGAGCCTCGATCCAGTTTAAAATATACTCCCGTTCGGCCGCCAGGGCGAGCTTCCCGTCGGCGTAGCCGTTTTTGACAATGTCCCACTTTTCCGCTTCGCGCTCAAACGCCCCGGAAGCCTCAAACAAATCGAAGTATTGTATAAACAGCGCCTTCACGGCGTCCGGCGAGAAAGCCGCGGTTTTCACTTCCTCCCACCTTGAGCGCATTTTATCGGCGAATCCGCAGGCGTTCGTTTGCACAAGGCGCCGAAACAGAGCCGTGTCGTGCTCGGGGTCGCTGTCCATCCATTCCCTGTCGGGAGAAGTGGGATCGGGGTTCCATGTGCGCCCCCACGTGCTTTTTAAATCCCATACGGTGATAAAAAATTTGGACATTTCGGGGTCCTGCAAGTCATACACGGACCAGTACGCGTTTTTTCCCGTGTTGTCGCTGGCGAGCGAAAAACACAAAAAAATGGTGTAATCCACGAAATTGTCTATGTCTATCATTTGCCCTATTTCTCTTTTGAATGTTTCGTCGTCCGAATCCACGACGAATTTCACCAAATCGTATAAGGGCTTCCAGTCGATTGGCAGGGCGTTTCGCGGATTGGGATATTTCTGCTGAAAGCTCGCCCACCACTCCGAATCGTTGCTGTACGCGTAATAGCTTTTAAATCTGAGCGGTTCGTCCCAGCCTTTGCCTTTGTAGCTTATGCCGTGTATCGTGTTGTTTTCGGCGTCGTATTTTTTTATCTGCAGCTGCTGCCGGTTGATTTTTGTGGTCAGGCAGTACAGGCCCATATACTCGTCATTCACGAAAACCTCGACGAAGGCCCCTTGGGTTCCGTTGTATACCGGTTTGGGCGTCAAGTCTTCGTAATACAGCGGACAGGAAAACGACAGCCACAAATCGGTGCTTACGCGGTTTCGCGCGCGCGATATGTCCAAATACATGGAATCCAGAATCCAGTGCGAATCTCTGTCTATGCCAAAAAAGCTCGTGTCCCTGTCTTTTTTGTTTTCATCGACAAAATTTATGGCATACGCTTTTTTCGGGTGCCCCCTCGCGCTGCTGCCCCTCACATGAATCCGGGCGAGGCTCTCGTAATGCAAAAGGGAAGCGCCATAGGGGGAAAAGGCGAAATCGGGGTCGACAAGCGAGATTAAGCAGTCTTTGTAATTGTCGCCGATTCTGTTTATGCCGCTGACCAAAACGATGGGAAGCCCGGTAAACACGATTTTGTAATCGAACGTATATTCGTCCGAATACGCGCGCAGTATGTACGGCTCGCCTTTTGCGGGCAAAAAACGGTAGGGGCATATTTCGCCGTCTTTTCCTATAATTTCGGCAAAAACCGGCGTGCCGGAGCCGGTCCGGGCGGCGTAATCAAACTCAAATATCCTGTCTGGGTCGGTTCCCAGCGGGAAATAGAAGGTTTTCGATTTTTCGTCATAGGCGCACTTGGCGCCGTTTATGCTCAAAGTCTCGATCAGGCCCGCGTCTTCTGTTTTCGGAGTTTTTGAATCAAAGGCAAAAACGGCGCCGTCAAAAACTTTTGCCGCCTGTTCGGGTTCTGCCTGTTTGGGTGCCGAGCACCGGCATAATACAAGCGCGCAAATTACGGCTATCGTCAACAATCCGGCTTTTTTCATAAACGCCCCCCGTCACACTCATCGCTTTTGGACTATTATACACCGAAAAACAAAAAAAATCAACAGGTTGTTTTAAACATACTATATATCCGCGAAAAATCTTGACAAACCCGCGCCGTATATGATATAATGGTCAGACCGGAAAACTGTTGCAGAAGGGAAAAAATGTCATGCCAACCATAGACAACATCAGAAATTTTTGTATTATCGCCCATATAGACCACGGCAAAAGCACCTTGGCCGACCGGATATTGGAGCTCACCAATACCGTGGCCGCGAGGGATATGCAGGAGCAGATACTCGACGACATGGAGCTCGAAAAGGAAAGGGGGATAACGATCAAGGCGCGGGCCGTGCGCCTGAATTACACCGCCGCCGACGGCCGCGGGTATATCTTCAATCTGATCGACACCCCGGGCCATGTGGATTTCAACTACGAGGTCTCGCGCTCGCTCAAGGCGTGCGAGGGCGCGCTGCTCGTGGTCGACGCCTCTCAGGGCATACAGGCGCAGACGCTCGCCAACGCCTATTTAGCCGCGGACAACAATCTCGAAATCGTGCCGGTCATCAATAAAATAGATTTGGTCAGCGCGGAACCGGAGCGGGCAATAAGGGAAATCGAGGAGATAATAGGCATCCCCGCCGAAGACGCCCCGCTCATCTCCGCGAAAAACGGGATCAACATACAAGCTGTCATGGAGCGGATCGCCTCCGACATACCCGCCCCCGAAGGCGACCGCGCGGCCCCCTTGAAGGCGCTCATATTCGATTCATACTACGACGCCTACAAGGGAGTCATCGTGTATGTCAGGATCATCGACGGCGAGGTAAAAGTCGGGGAGAGAATAAAGATGATGCACACGGGGGCCGAATACGAAACGGTCGAGGCGGGCTACCTCAAACCCGGCGGATTTGAAAATTTCGGCCGCCTTTCGGCGGGCGAGGTGGGCTATATAACCGCGAGCATAAAAAACCTGAGCGAGATAAACGTGGGCGACACGGTCACTTCGGCGGAAAACGGGGCCGATGTGCCGCTTTTCGGGTTCAAGAAGGCGGCGCCGATGGTGTTTTCGGGGATTTACCCCGCAGACGGGGCGGACTACAACGCGCTTCGGGAGGCTTTACTCAAGCTGCAGTTAAACGACGCCGCGCTCACCTTTGAGCCCGAAACTTCGATCGCCTTGGGCTTTGGCTTCAGGTGCGGTTTTTTGGGGCTTTTGCACATGGACATAATCCAGGAGAGAATAGAGCGCGAATTCGACCTCACAATTATCGTAACCGCGCCCAGCGTCATATACCGCATAAACAAAAAAAACGGCGACAGCGTCACAATAGACAATCCGACGAATTATCCCCCCCCGGACGAAATAGAATCGGCAATGGAGCCCGTCGTGAACGCGGGCATTATCACGCCGTCGGAGTATGTGGGCGGTATTATGGAGCTGTGCCAGGACCGAAGGGGCATATTCAAGGATATGCGCTATATCGACTCCAAAAGGGCCGAGCTGCGCTATGAGCTGCCGCTCAACGAGATAATATACGACTTCTTCGACACGATAAAAAGCAGAAGCAAGGGTTACGCCTCGCTGGACTATGAGCTGGCGGGGTACAAGGCGTCGAATTTGGTGAAACTCGACATACTGCTCAACGGGGATATAGTGGACGCCTTTTCATTCATCGTGCATGCCGAGAAAGCGTATGAGCGCGGCCGCAAAATCACGGAGAAGCTCAAGGACAACATACCCCGGCAGCTCTTCGAGGTGCCCGTCCAGGCGGCAATCGGCGGCAAAGTGATCGCCAGGGAGACCGTCCGCGCGGTCAGGAAGGACGTTTTGGCGAAATGTTACGGCGGGGATATAACAAGAAAGAAAAAGCTGCTCGAAAAACAAAAAGAGGGCAAGAAGAAGATGCGCCAGCTCGGTTCGGTCGAAGTCTCGAAGGAGGCGTTTATGGCCGTTTTGAAATTTGACGATTAGAGGGGATAAAAATTAACTATTTGGGATTATACGTGCATATTCCGTTCTGCGCGTCGAAATGCGGGTATTGCGATTTTTATTCGGTCAGGGCCTCGCCGAAAACGCACGAGGCCTATGCGGACGCCCTCATAGCGCAGATGAAGGAGTACAATTCGGCCGCGAAAAACAACCTGATAGACTCCGTTTTTATCGGCGGCGGCACCCCCACGCATATCGGGGCCGATTTGCTTTTGAAGCTGATAAAAAGCATAAAGGGGAATTTCAAGCTGTCCAAATCCTGTGAGTTTACAATTGAGACAAACCCGGCGGCAATCGATTTGGCGGGGCTCAAAAAACTATACAAGGCGGGGGTAAACAGGCTCTCCATAGGTTTGCAGAGCGCATACGACAAAGAATTGCGGCTGCTCTCCCGCGCGCATACCTATGAAGATTTTTTGCGGTGTTACGACAACGCGGAAGCTGCGGGGTTCGGGAATATAAACGTCGACGTCATGTATGGGATTCCGGGCCAGACGCCCGAGAGTTTTTACGGGACATTGAAAAAGGCGGCGCAGAAAAAGCCCGCGCATATTTCGGCTTACGGGCTGAAAATCGCGCCGGACACGCCCTTCGGCAAAAATTATGACAAGCTGCAAAAAATCCTTCCCTCCGAGGAGGACGAGCGGGCGATGTATTTTATGTGCTGCGAGCTTTTGGGCAGGGGCGGATACGGCCATTATGAAATATCGAATTTCGCGAAAAACGGCTATGAATGCCGCCACAATCTGAAATACTGGAGATGCGAGCAGTATCTGGGATTTGGCCCGGGGGCGCATTCCTATTTTTCCGACTGCCGCTTTTCGTTTAAAAAGGACATACGGGAATATATAAAAAACTTCAACTACAGCGGGTCAAGGCTGCAAAAATTGGATATTTTCGATTTGGAAAAATACAATCTGTTCGACGAGCGCACCGAAATAAAGCCAAATGAGCGGATCGGCGAATATATAATGCTCGGCTTTCGGCTCAAGTCCGGAATCGACAAAAGCCGGTTCGCGAAACTTTTCCATATGGATTTCGACGCCGTGTACTTTCAAAAAATCGAGCCTTTCATCGAGAGCGGCCATATAGTCAAAACCGAGGCGGGGTACGCGTTTTCCGTTGAAGGGATGTTCGTCTCCAATTACATACTCGCCAAAATAGTGGATTTCGAGTGATATTTTTTCTTAAAAAAAACTTAAATACCCCTTGAAATATTGTCAAAAATATGGTATAATGTAGAGTAATAAACATAACTATAAAGGAACTTATTGTTTTATGCCGAATCAAATCGAAGTGCGCGACGTGAAGATAACCGGGGGATATTTTCACGAAAAGCAAAAAATAAACAGGCAGGTCACAATCCCCTCCACATACAGCCAGTTTTACAACACGGGCAGAATAGACGCCTTCAAGCTGAAATGGCAGAAAGGGCAGCCCAACCAGCCGCACATTTTCTGGGACAGCGACGTGGCCAAGTGGATAGAGGGCGCGGCATACTCGCTCGTCCACAAAAGGGACGAGAACTTGGAGAGCCTGATAGACTCCATTGTGGAGGATATCGTCACCGGCCAGAGCCCCGAGGGGTATTTCAACAGCTATTACCAGACAATCGAGCTCGCCAACAGATTCACGAACAGAAACAACCACGAATTGTACTGCGCGGGGCATTTGATCGAAGGGGCGGTCGCCTATAAAAAAGCCACGGGTAAAGAGGCTTTTTTGGAGGCGATGTGCCGGTATGCGGACTATATATACGAAGTCTTCACCGACCCGGCGAGAAACAAAAATTACGTCACCCCCGGGCACGAGGAAATCGAGCTCGCCCTTGTCAAACTGTACTCGGAGACAAAAAGGGAAAAATATCTCAGTCTGAGCAAATTTTTTATAGATATGAGGGGAACCTTGGACGGGGAAAAGCAGACTTTCGGGGACTGGGCCTCGGCGCACTACGCGCAGGACCATCTGCCCGTGGCCGAGCAGGCGACGGCCGAGGGCCACTCCGTCCGCTGCCTGTATATGTTCGCGGGGGCGGCGGACATCGCGAGGGAATGCGGCGACGAAAAACTCAAAAAGGCCTGCGAGACGGTATTCGGCAATATTGTGAACAAGCGCATGTACGTGACGGGGGGCATCGGCGGAAATCATTCCGGCGAAGCCTTTTCCTATGATTACGACCTGCCCAACGAGCTCGCATACACCGAAACCTGCGCCTCCATCGCGATGATTTTCTTCTGCCACCGGATGTTTTTGCTCACCGGTGAGAAAAAATATATCGACACGGCGGAGCTTCAGCTGTATAACACCGTTTTCGCCGGGGTATCTTTGCGCGGGGACAGATTCTTCTACTGCAACCCGTTGGAAGTGCATCCCACCCGGAGGGATTACTTTACAACGATAAGAAATTCCCAGTTCGCGCCCGATTACGAGCGCCCCGAATATTTCGCCTGCTCCTGCTGCCCGCCAAACGTCATAAGGCTCATCTCCTCGCTGGGGCAGTACATGTACCACACAGACGAGAAAACCGATAAAATCTACGTCAATTTGTACAACACATCCGAATTTTGCCGCGGGGGCGTTAAAATAATCCAGGAAACCGATTATCCCATGGACGGCAGAATCAATTTCAAAGTGTCCGCCGACGGGCCGCTCGACATATCCCTGCGCAGGCCCGGCTGGTGCAGGGGTTTCAAATTTGAAGGCAACGGGCTGCCGTATGAGGCCGGGGACGGGTATATAAACATAACGCTCGGCTGCGGCGGGGAGTATAAATTTTCGCTCGATTTGGAAATGCCGGTCGTCGAGCTGTACGCCAACCCGAAAGTGCATTACTGCGCGGGAAGGGTCGCAGTCAAACGCGGCCCCGTGGTGTACTGCGCGGAAGGCACCGACAACGGCGAAAACTTGAAATCCGCCGCCATAAGCCAAAATCCGGATTTCAAGTGCGAAAAATCGCAGATTGAGGGCAGCGGCATCATAAAGATAACCTGCGAGAGCACGGTTGCATCTCAAAAATCGAACGCGGACGAGCTGTATTCGGAAACGCCGTTTAAAAAAGATAAAAAACAGCTTGCACTCATCCCCTACGCCGCATGGGCAAACAGGGGCAAAACCGAAATGCTCGTCTGGCTGATGAAAGAAAATTTGTGATTTCCCCGGCCGGCCAAAATCAATTTTCGAGTTTTGCGTATTCCGCCAGCGCTTTATCAATGGCTTGTGTCGCTATACGGTCTTTCTTTTCGTATTGCGACACAAAGTCTTTGTTCCCGTTGTTTATCAGGTCGAGAAAGAGGAATGAAGTGTCCCAGTCGCCGTATGCGTAACCAAAATCGAAAACTTTGCTGTCAAATAATCGTTTTTACTTTGTCCCGCATAAAATTTCCCCCTTTTACTTATCCAAATTACTTATCCAATTTATCCAAATTTTTCTGCGCTGAGGGCGCGTTTTTTTCATAAAAAGACGTAAAATTCGGTTCTCTCATATTGACAAGCCTTTGCCCGACAAAAGCCAGCTCGCCGACTATCGCATGGTTGAAATAACCAAAATCATATACGCGCCCGTCTTTTATGAGGTCTATCATCGCCGCGGATTCTTCGTCGCTGGCGTGTTTGGTTTTCAGGGACACTTCGTAAAAAGCCGGCATCACCGTGCGGTAGCCTTCCGCGGCGAGGGCTTCGATTATTATGTTCGTTCTTTCATTATCCGCAACTGTGACCGGAACTGAAAACACATTCTGCCCCGCGTCCACATTTGTGTAATATTTCGGCGTGGATTCGCTGTATTTTGGTATGGGCAGGATTCCGATTTCGTACTCCAGATCCCTGTGGTTTATGACGTCCTGCAAGTATGTCGTGTAAAACAGCGCGCGTCCGTCCCTGAATGCGGTAACTGTCGGATAATTTCCGACAATATCCCATTTGTGCATGTATGCCGCGCCGCTTTTCATCATATCGAAAAATTTATTGTATATATCGACTGTGCGTTCGTTGTATGCGGAAAGCGTAGGCACGCCGTTTTCGTCCATCGTCACGGACCTGTCGCCTCCGCAATATAAAAGGGCAATGGGAAAACACCAGTCGTGGCGAATCTCCAGCCCGAACATATCTTCTTCCATTTTCATCAGTCCGTCCCCGTTCAAGTCGGCAAAGTTGGCTACTACTATCGGAAAGAATCTGTCAAGAGTCCACTCGCCTTTAAGAGCGGCGGCATACGGGTATTCGATACCGAGATCGGTAAATAAATTTTTATTGAATAATAAGCACCCTGTGCCGGCAAGGCCCATGTGGCTTATATCTCCGGCAAGGCTGTAGAGCCTGCCGAATGCCGACAGGTTGTGAATTATGTCGTCTGCCCACCATGGCGCGTCCAGGTCTATATACGACATATTGTCAAACAGATTGAGTATCAAATTACTTTGCGAGAATATGGACGCCGTGCTTCCGTGCAAGGCCAATAAATCGTACAAATCGTCACCGGAACTAATCGTCTTTTGGGCTGCGGTGGCATTCACATCGCCGCTGTCGTCTATATCAAACACTATATTGAATCTTTCTTCAATAGTCCGGTAGCGGCCGTACACGGCGTCATTTATCAGCTCGCCGTTCTCGCTCTCCGCAGCCAAGTCCGTTTTATGGGGCATTTGGTCGCGTACGTGTATGGTGAACTCATATCCTTCAAAATCCCTTTCCGGCAGCTTGTCCGTCACGGCCGCCGCTATCGGTTCGGTATTTTTTTCGGCGTGTTCCTTTTCATTTTTATCACTGGCGGTATCGGCGCACGAATATAGAAATGTTAGAAATGTCACAGCAAGCATGGTCAGCGCGATAATCTGACATAAACATTTGATACTGAATTTATTTTTGCGGTTTGTTTCGTTCATAAATTAATCCCCCACTTTGATTATTATACTATTATTATAGGGTTTAATTGTACATTTGTCAAGCATTTATTGTTTTTTCGACCGGAGAGCGGCGATTTGGGTTTAATCGAACAACTCCATGGTTTTTTCTATACTTTTGTTTATCTTGTCGAGGTGTTTGTCAACCTGAGAGGCAATATCGATTTTTTTGCCGCTGCCTGTCTGTATGTGTATCAGCATATAAAACTCGGAAGTCCAGCCATAGACGCAGCCCACGTCGAACGAGCCGGAATCCCTTATGATCTCAAGCATGTCTATCGAATCGTCGTTGCGCAGACGCTTCTGCGAAACCGCCA
>WQXD01000026.1 GCA_009785015.1 Oscillospiraceae bacterium
GATAACGGGCGCGCTCGGGGACCTCGGCTGCCATATGATCGATTTGATACGTTTTATGACCGGCTGCGAATTTACGCGGATCGCGTCGGATTACGGCACCTTCATAGACAAGCGCCCTCTGCCTGGCGGCAGCGGCGAAATGGGAGATGTCAGCGTCGACGATTACATAAGCATAATTGGGCAGCTTGACAACCGAATAGCCGCGAACCTCTCCATAACAAGGTACGCCTACAGCAGGGGAAATTACCAAAGGGTCGAAATCTACGGGGACAACGGCGCGATACGCTATACTTTGGACGACAAAGACGAGCTCGAGATAAATATCGGCAATGAGCCCATGAAACAATCCCATATCTGGTGCAAGGTCCCCATACCCCAAAGATACCACTCGAAACAGATGCAGTCATTCGCTGATGTTTTAAACGGCTGCGGCGACGGCCTCGCCGCCACGATAGAGGACGGCTGGAAAGTACAAAAAGTGCTCGACGCCGCTTTTCTTGCCGCTGCCAACGCGGTGAAATTGTAAATTATGGATCAGTCCGTTTTCACCCTGGCCATGTCGTTGTCGGTGTAATAATCGAACATGAGCCTGTCCGAAAACTGCGTGATCAGCACGTCGGTTATGTTGTTGTCCGCGACAAACTGGTGGTATGGGAAATTCTTTTGGTCCCAGGGGGGAAGATATATATACACATTGTCGAAATTGGCCGCGATCAGCCAGTTAAACCACCAGGAATAGGAATCGCCTATAACCAAAAGGTTCCTTTTTATGTTGTTGGCCTTGACGCTGTAATGCCTCTGCCCCGAGGAATTATAGTAGGCGGAATAGTGGTCGGTGAAAGCGCCCTTGTCGAACCTGCCCGCCGAATACCGGTCATACGCGTCTATATGGACGCTTGGGTCCGTGAATGCGGGCAGATCTATATCCAATACCAAAAACGGCTCGTAATAATCCTCATACCGCAAAACCGCCGCGAACGAGCCCCTCATTTTGACGTCGTCGAAGCTTATGAGGCCCGTTTCTCCGTTGGTCGGCAGGGGTTCGCCTATTTCGGGGGTGATTTTGTTCATCATGTTCACGCAGTCCACATATCCCGAATACGCCCCGAGCGCCGACCAGTGGTGATCCGTTCGAAACACCCTCTCGACTCTTTTTTCCACTGTGTCGATATCAAACCAGCCCACGCCTTTCGCGCCCTTTATGCTATAAATGAATTCGTAGAAAAAATCGACCGTCGAAAATTCGTTGGGGACGATATTTATCGCGTATTCGGTGTCCTGCATCCTCGTGAGCACATATACGTAAACATTTATATCCGGATCCGAGGCTATGATCCTGTTTATATTTTCAACCTGCCTCTCGAATTTTTTTCTCAGCGATTTGTCGGTGCCTATAACCCATCTGTCCAAAAACTCATACGGCTCAAAGGCGTAATACCGGTGAAAATTGTCGTCGTACATAAGTCTCGACTCGACTTTTACCTGGACTTTTTCCGGGGCTTTTGTGGCATTTAGGATATCTTCTTCCGCGTTTTCCAAGATAATTTCGTCAATTTTTGAATCAGTTGGCCCATCTCCCAACAATTCCAGAAATTTTGCCTGAAAATTTCTTTCGGCGGTCTGCAGATATGTTATGAGTTGATTGTAAAAGGGCAGGTAATTTGTATACATATCGTGCAGGCCCGCTTTGCCCCGTTCGATCGAGTTAAAAAAATCCGCCAGAAATTCGTCTTCCTCGTAAACTTTGTCGGGGTCTTTGTAGTTTCGCAGGTCTTCGATATTTATCACATCCAACCTGTCGAACGCGTACATGACGGGACACCAGAAAAACACCAGCAGGAAAACAAACATCATGGCGTAGACATATATATCGTTGTTTCTTTTCATAAATATCAAACTCTAACTTTGTTGACGGCCGGCAATCCATCCCCCGCCTTTTTAGCAAAATCAGGGGACAAATTGCCGTCCGTTTGAATTTTTATTTTTTCTTTTTCGCCACAAGGATTATTATGATGACCACAATCACCACAAGCACCGCTCCGATGATGATAAAGGGCAGCGGGTCAAATCCGCCGTCGTCCCCCTCGTCGCCCGCAGTCGCGGAATTGCCGCCGTCGCCGGCTGCCTCCCGGGCGCCGTCGTCTTTTTCTGCGGCTTCTTCGCCGCCCGCCGCCGCGGCAGGTTCCTCAGACGGAATGTCGCCAATCCTGCTCACTTCGAATGCGCTGATGTTGAGGCCCCCGTTGAACTCGACTTTTATCACGTGCTCCCCGGCGGTGACCGCGGCCTCGCCCACCGGATACAGCGCGTATGTCTGCCAGCCGTCTTTAGCCGAATTCGGCGATGTGCCTATTGCCTGCCCGTCGCAGTACATCACGACCCCTCCCGTGGGATCGGCGTCGGAGGCCAGCCACGCGTCGAACTTATATACCCCGTCGCGCTGGAATGTCACCGTGTACTGCACCCAATCGCCTGCGGCTATCCAGCCGATGTTGCCGCCGAATTCCTCGTCGTTGAACTGCGTGTTGACGCCCTCTTCGGGCCTCAGGTCCAAGGCTCCGTCCGCGGGGTTGCCTCCTTTGCCGTAATTTGCCGCGCCCGGGTCGAAGTCGGTCGCGGTGACTGTCGTCTTGCTCGAGCCGATTGTAAAGTTTTTGGGCGTCCAGACGATCGGGGGCGCGTCCTCGCGCGCTTCGACGAAATTGATTACAAACGACTCAAAATTCACGCCGCCGTCGGGAAAATCCACCCTGATGACATGCGTGCCGACCGTCATATGGAAGGTCCCCACCGGATACAGTGCGTAGTCCTGCCAGCCCCCGCCGTTGTCTTCGACGAAAGCCGCGCCGATTTCCCTGCGGTCGCAGGAGAACACAAAATCGCCGCCCGGGCCCGCCGCGCCCCAGACGCTGAGATCATACATGCCGGCGATATCGCACTGGATAGTGTACTGGACCCATTCGTCCGATTCGATCCAGCCGATACACGACATGTTGTCCCCGCCCCTGCCGCCTACATAGTCGTTGTTTATATTGTAGTCGTAACTCTGGACTTCTTCATCCGGCCTGATGTCGTGGTTTCCTGCTTCCGGGTTGTTTTCGCCGTAATTTTCAGGTCCGCCGTCAAACCAGACGGCCTCTATAACCGTCTCGCCCTCACCGACTTTTATTTCTTTGTAGGGCTCGGCCATGACGGGCAACGCTGACAATGCCAAAATCAAAAAAACCGAAAGTAAACTTGCTGCAATCCTTTTAAACATACAATTTCTCCTTAAATTTTAATTGAATTTAGAATCTGAAATATATAAAGGGATTATACGCTCCCTGCGCGAGCATCATTATGCACAGAATCAACACCGCCACCGAAGCGGCGTCGATTATGTAAGCGGTATTTTTGCTTTTTTCAAGGAATCCTTTTATCTTCCTCGAAATCGGCGCGGAACATATCACGCCCGCCGCCATCATGACGATATATATGGGCTTCAAAAGCCCGTTTTCGGCGAGCTCAAGCGCGCTCCCCGGGCCGCTTGCCCCGAACATCGCCGACAATATCGTGTGGATATGCGGCACCGATTCGGCCCTGAATATGATCCAGCCGAACATAAACGCCGCGATCGTGTAGATATGGCCGAGCACCGGAATCTTTTGCAAAGCGTCTTTTAAGACCAATTTTTCGAATATAAGAAGCGCGCCGAAATACAGGCCCCACAGTATAAAGGTCCACTGCGCCCCGTGCCAGAACCCCGTCAAAAGCCACACGACCAATATGTTCAATATCCAGCGCGGGGTTTTCACCCTGTTTCCGCCGAGCGGTATATACACGTAGTCCCTGAAAACCGACGAAAGCGACATGTGCCACCGCCGCCAGAACTCGGTCACGGATTTGGAAATGTACGGATAGTCGAAATTTTCGAGGTAATGGAAGCCCATCATCCGCCCCAGCCCTATCGCCATATCCGAATAACCCGAAAAATCATAATATATCTGCAGCGTATACGCGATAATGGCGAACCACATCCCGAAAGCGCCGACAGAAGAGGCCATGCCGTCGCCGTATTTTGCGATTATGACATCGCAGGCCTCCGCCATCGTGTTGGCTATTAAAATCTTTTTGGCGAGCCCCGCCGTGAATCGGCGCAGGCCTTCGGCGAATTCGTCCATGGTTTCGTTCCTGGCGTCGAGTTCTTCGGCGAGGTCGCGGTAACGCAGAATCGGCCCGGCGACAAGCTGTGGGAACCCCGTCACATAGGCGCCGAACGTGGCGATATTTTTTTGAAGTTTCGCGTCGCCTTTGTATATGTCTATCGTGTACGACATCGTCTGGAAAGTGTAAAACGATATGCCGATTGGAAGCGTCAGGCCGAGCGGCTCCAGTCCCGACAAAGCGGGGATCAGCCGCAGGTTGTTTATGATGAAGTCGGCGTACTTGAACAATCCCAGCAAAAACAGGTTGCCGGCCACGGAAGCTATCATCAGATATTTCGCTTTTCTCCTGTCATCTGAATTTACCGCTATGAAATATCCGAAGGCGTAATTGAAAACAATCGAAAAAGCCATCAGTAAAACATAGACCGGTTCGCCCCACGCGTAAAAGAACATGGAAAAGGCGAGCAGCACGACATTTCTCGCTTTTCTCTGTTTTACCATGAAATAGACCAGAAAAAACAGCGGAAGGAAAAAGAACTGAAAGGGCAAACTCGAAAAAACCATTTGCATCTCTCCTAATTACATAACCGGATGTATGATATGTTAACATAAACTCAGGCCAAAGTCAAGCGGATTTTTAAAATTTAAAAATTATGTTGACAATGCCAAAATATTATGTTAAAATAGACAAAACGAAAGGCGGGGTTTGGAGTGCGTAAATTCATCAGGAATTTTTTGAACGGGATGGCTTTCGGAATAACCGAAACGGTTCCGGGGGTCAGCGGAGGGACAATCGCCGTCATAATGGGGTTTTATGACGAACTTGTAAAAGCAGTGAACCATTTCAAAAAAAACAAAAAAGAATCCCTCAAATTTTTGATTCCTCTTTTTTTCGGCATCATTGCGGGTTTTGTGGCATTCGGCTCGCTTGTGACCTACCTTTTGACGGTTTATTCGTTTCCGACCATGCTTTTTTTTATGGGTTTGATAGCGGGTATCATCCCCCTCATATATTTAAAACTGATAAAACTGCGGCGTGGGTTTACCCCGAAAAGATTTTTGCTCATTGCGCTTCCCGCTTTGGCGCTGGCGGCGGTGTCGGGCTTAAAGGAAACCTCTGTTATAAACCCCGCGGAAGTTATATCCGCTATGGGCATCTCTTCCATGTTCTTCGTTTTTTTCGCCGGAATACTGGCCGCCGCCGCTTTGGTCATCCCCGGAGTGAGCGGTTCGGCTGTTTTGCTGATGATGGGGGTTTATCCCTTGGCCACCTACTGCCTCTCGAAAATCGGCCCCTTGCTGGCGGATATAACAAATATCACGCTTTTACTTGATATCTGCAAGGTATGCGTCCCGCTCGGCACGGGAGTCGTGATCGGGGCCTTGGCCATGCTGCGCCTGATCGAAAAACTTTTAAAAAATCATTACGAAACCGTATATTCGGTTATTCTGGGCCTTTTGGCCGGTTCCGTTTACGCTCTGATCAACGACCCCATCGTATTTAAGAGCTATATCGAATCGTCGGAAGGCGTCAAATGGAATATATTGGTGTTTTTCGGCGGCAAAGTACAGATACCTCCCCTGACTCTGACAATCGGGTTGTTTACATTCGCGCTCGGAGCGGCTATATCGTTTTTATCGGGAAAAAACGCGTTTAACATCAAAAAGGAAAAACATGGATAAATGCTGAATTTTAAAAAACTGACGCTGGAAGATATACAAAAGATAAGCCCGTATTTTGAGTATTCGGAAAACAAAACGTGCGACAACACAATAGGCGGGACTTTTATGTGGCGCGACTTTTTTTCGGTCGAATACGCCGAATTTGAAAACACCCTGATATTCAAGGCGAAAGTCATATACCGCGGCGGCATAACCGCTTTTACAGTCCCCCTCGGAAAAAACGAAAAGGATATACTCGGGTGTATGGAGCAATTGGATAAATACTGCCGCTCAAACGAAATACCCGTGACCTATTGCACCGCCACAGCCGGCGACATGCATTATCTGAATGCGCTCTACCGCGAAATTGAACTTTTCCAGGAGATAAACTGGAGCGATTACCTGTACAGGGCAGACGACTTGAAATATCTCGCAGGCAGAAAATACAGCGGACAGCGCAACCACATCAATTATTTCAAAAAAACGTACCCCGACTGGGCCTTTGAGGAAATAACGGAGGATAATATAGGCGAAGTAAAGGATTTCTATAACAGATTCAACCTGACGGCGAATAAAGATTCGGAGATTTTCGCGGAGGAGCAAAAAAAGACTTTGGAGGTGCTCGACAATTACCGGATATACAAGATGCCCGGCGGACTTTTGCGGATCGGGCGTTTGGTTGCGGCGTTTGCCGTGGGCGAGATATGGCGGAATGTATTGTTCGTGCATATCGAAAAGGCCGATTTCGGGATCCGGGGCGCGTATCAAGTCATAAACAATGAATTCGTCAGACATTTCGCCTCGGATGACATAGAATTCATCAACCGGGAGGAGGACGTGGGCGACGAGGGGCTGCGCACATCCAAGAAATCCTATCACCCCTGCGAAATCATCGATAAATATATAGCGGCGGTAAAATAATAAAAATTAAGGAGTTGTGGGTTATGTTAAAAAAAATAATATGGATGTCGGTTTTTCTGGCCGTGTTGTTTTGCGCGTTTTCATGCGGGGAAAAATCGGATCCCAAAAACCCCGGAGCCACGGCGGAAAATACCGGCGCTCCGGAAGAGGAAGCGGCAAAAGAAGTGAAAAAAGAACTGCCCGAAGTGCCGGACAGCGATTTCGGCGGCTATAAGTTCAATATTTACAGCAAGGGCCCCGTTTTCAACGAATGGGCGAGCCAGGACATAGGCGCCGCGGAAGAAACCGGGGAACCCATAAACGACGCGGTCTATAGGCGCAACCGCCATATCGAGGGACAATACAACGTCGAAATCGTGGAGGTCCCCTCGGCAAACGGCGACATGGTTGCCGCCGTCAAAAAAGCGGTGTCCGCCGGAGACGATATATACGACGCGGCGGTGCCCAACATGTACAATCAGGCCACTCTGGCCGCAGGCGGAAATCTGACGGAGCTTAAACTCGTCCCCTATTTGGATTTATCCAAAAAATGGTGGGACCAGAAGGCGAACGCCGATTTGACGATAAGCAACAAATTGTTTTTTACCGTCGGCGACCTGTTTATCATGGACAACGACGCCACCTGGCTCGTCATATTCAACAAAGAGCTGATAAAAAACCTCGCCCTCGAAGATCCGTACGAAATAGTGAGAAACGGGAAATGGAGTTTTGACAAGCTTTTGGATATGTGCAAGGGGGTCTCAAAGGATCTCAACGGCGACGGAATCATGGACAGAAACGATTTCTACGGCAACGTGTCGCAGGGCGAAAACATGACTGCCTATTATCTCGCCGCAGGGGAAAAATACATACAGAAAGATTCCGGAGACATGCCCTTTACCGCCATGGACTCGGAACGTTCTTTGTCGGTCATAGAAAAAATATACGATCTGATGTATGACAATACGGTTTCGTATAATTACTGGGACTTCATCAGCGAACCGGAACCCTTCAAGATAACCCAGGCGATGTTTGAAAACAATCAGGCGGTTTTTAAAATAACCGCGCTGCAGCTCGTGATACGCATGAGAAACATGGAGACCAATTTCGGTATAATACCGATGCCCAAATATGAGCTGACCCAAAAAGACTATGCGCACTACGTCCACCCTACGGCTTCGGCGCTCTCAATACCCGCCGCGAATCAGAACTTGGAGAGAACCGGCATAATATTGGAGGCCCTGGCGGCCGAGTCGTATTATACCGTGAGGCCCGCGTATTATGAAATCTCGATAAACGGCAAGTTTTTGAGGGATGAGGAATCGATAGAGATGTTGGACATAATCCTCGATTCGCGCGTGTATGAGCTGGCGGGGATGTATGGCTGGGGAGGCCTGGGAAGCGTGCTCGAGGATATGTACCGGCCCAAGAAGCGCGATTTTGTTTCCACATACGAAAAGAAAAAGGACTCCTACAAAAAAGCGATCGACAAGACGATGGAATCGTTTTAACCTTATTTGTCTATTTTACCCAAACCTGCTGATAATCTATCCATTTCAAAACGCCTTCCGCCACGGCGTCGGCTGAGCGATTTATGCCCTCGTCGCCCGTTGAAAACTCGTATTCGTCGGGATTCGAGATAAAGGCCATCTCGCACAGCGTGGCGGGGAACCTGTGGCTCCTGAGCATCGCCAGCGCCTGATACCTCACATCGCGTTCGGCCCTGTTCAGCGCCGAAGATATCGCGCTTGAACACGCTTTCGCCAGCAGTCTGCCCGAATCGTTGCAGTACAGCCCCAAATATCCCCTGACTCTCGAATTGTCCTGGGCGTCCCCGAGCGAATTGTAGTGCAGCGAAATGAGCAAATCGGGGGTTATTTCGTTGTACATATCCATTCTCCCGTAAATATCCACCGTCTCGTCGCTCTCCCGCGTCATGATCACTTTCGCCCCCAGCAAAACAAGCCTTGTCCTGACGGCGAGCGCGAGCTCCAGGGCGAGATCCTTTTCGTTTTTTTCCGTCGAAAAACCGAGCGCCCCGGGGTCGCCTCCGCCGTGACCCGCATCCACCATGACGGTAAGCCCGCCCAAGGGCTGGCTGCCTTCGGTCTTTTTCATCGGATTTTTCACTTTTACGACTATGAAGCCGCCTTCATAGACCGCGTCGAACCCGTACCAGTTGTCGGGGTCTTTCAAATCGAATGAATACGTCACGCTCTTTTTTGCCCTGTCGGAGCTGCGCCGCGCCGCCTTGATCACCGGGTTGTCGGCGGGTTCTATCGCGGGGGCGCCGTCGGGGGTGTTGAACAGCGTTATCGTGAACACGCCGTCCTTGCATTTGGCGTTCAAGGGGACATTCTCGGTGACGGCGAACCTGATTTCGGTGACTTTGCCCATGTTTTCCATGCCCGCCGATAGAATCCTGTTGACCAAAAGCGTTTTTTCGGGAAGCAGAACCACGTTCTCAGCCGCTATCCAGCCGCCGAAACCGAGCTTGTAATACCCGTCCGCAAAGCCGATCACATTGTCCCTCATGCCCTTGGAAGCAGGGAGATAATCGTTGTAGAATTCCGAAGCGGCGGATATTTTCAAATGGGAATAATCCTTTACCACTTCGCACGGCCCGGACGCCGGTCGGCCGGGAGATTTGGCCTCCGGCTTTTTTTCGGGTTCCGGCTGCTCGCTTTCCGCCGAAGGAGCTTCAGCGGGGGGCGGGGCCGCGGTTTTGCCTTTTGTCACTTCGTTTGTGTAATTTATATTGTTCTGAGCGAACACTATGCTGTTCTTTCCGTCTTTCAGGGGCACATACACCGAAAAGAACCCGCTTTTCGTCCTTGTGACCTTTTCCCCGTTGTAATACACCGGATAAGCGGGATCGGAGGAGCCCATTACGTTCACTGAGGAGTCGGTCACCGTGGACCCGCGCCTCGGCCTGCCGAAAGTGACCTCCGCGCCGTTTGACGTCGGCTTCGGTGTTTTTCGCGGAGATGCGAATATTTTAGCCAGATTGTCCTTGAGCTTGTAATCGTTTGCCGCTATGTTCGCATAGCCGTAGAATACGCTGCCCGAAACCCCCATGTAATTGCGCGCGTATTCCACCTGGCGCGGTATCTCCGCCGCGCCGAAATCCCCGACCTTGTAAGCCGCGTGGCCTATGTATAAATCAACGCCTGTCCCGTCCACCGCCGCGCTCCACCACCTCACCAACACGTCGAAGGGAGCCACAGCGGTTCCAAACGACCAGTATATCTGCGGGCAGATATAGTCCAAATAGCCGCCTGCGATCCAGGCTTTGGAATCGCTGTAAATCGAATAATAACTCTCAAAGCCCTTGGTGGCTGAGCCTGTGGGAGCTCTTTCGGATTTATTCGCCCATATGCCGAAAGGGGCAATGCCGAACCTCACCGCCGGGTTTGCCTTTTTTATCTCCTTATATACCGTCTCAACGAGCTTGTTTACGCTCGCGCGCCTGAAATCGTCGACATTCTTATAGCCCGACCCGTATTTTTCGTATGTGGCCGCGTCGCCGAAAGCGGTTCCCTTGCCGTCCGGGTACGGATAAAAATAGTCGTCGAAATGTATCCCGTCGACGTCGTAATTCTTGACTATCTCAACCACGCCGGCGGTGATGAGCTCGCGGACTTCCGGAAGCCCCGGATTATAAAAAAGCATGCCGTTGTAAGCCACTGTCCAGGACGGGTTCTTCCTCGCGGGGTTGTTTGCGGCGAGAGAGTTTAAGTTCGTGGTATCGGTCGCTATCCTGTACGGGTTTATCCAGGCGTGAAGCTCGATGTTGTTTTTGTGGGCGATTTCGATGATGTAGGCGAGCGGGTCGAATCCTCCCTTAAACGAGTCGCCCTGTTTTCCGGTCAGGTACTTTGAGGTGGGGAAATATTCGGAATTGTACAGCGCGTCCCCGGCGGGCCGCACTTGAAAAAATATCGCGTTCAGGTTCGCCTCTTTGCAGTTTTTTACAATGTCGTCCAATTCCGCCTTCAGTTGATTCGCCGAAAGCCCGGGTTTCGAAGGGAAATTGATATTTAAAACGCTGGCTATCCAGGCCCCGCGGAGCTCGTTGTTCCCGATTTTGGTATATCCCTCCGCGGCCGCGGCCCCAAAGGCCGGAAAACAAAAACACACCGCCGCGAACATCAAAATCAAAAAAAGCGCGGCCTTTTTTTTGAAACGTTTGAAATTTAAAAAGCGTAACATAAACAAAATTCCTCCCCAAAATAATTCAATCAATAATAATTTTCAAAATTTACCAGCTGCCACGCGCCTATGCCGCTGTCAAACAGGGCTTGTTTCTGACTTGTCACCTGCTGCTCTCCGTATCCGCCGAAAGCCTGCAGGTACGGCCTGAAATTTGCCGTGTCGGAAATATATTTAAAATGTCCGCAAAGCGCTTTTACCGTTTCAAACGGGTTGGCCTCGTGATTTGACAGGGTTTCGCCGCCCAGAACGGCTCCCGCCGGCACGTCGGCGGGGGCAAAACTCGTCGCGAAGAAATTGCACCACTCCGCCAGATCGGCGGGATTAAGCCCCATTACTTCGACCGGCGTGTTTAAAAAATACTGCAGCGGCACATAAAACCCCAATTTTATCCTGGGCGCGATCTGGTCGAGGGAGCGCCTCTGCTCCGTCACAAACTCTTTCACCACGGCGTATTTGTCCCTTGCGTCGCCCTCGTCGCCGTATACGATGGATTTTTCGTTTGCCACATTCGGGAAAAAGAACCAGCTCAAAATTATTTCGTCAAAACCGAGTTTCGCGCTGTCCTCCAATATGCTTTTTACGTAATTGCGCGACCCTTCGGAATATGCGTTCAACCAAAGGCGGCCGTCCGAATCTTCCCATTTCATCAGGTCGGACGAAGACTTGAGGGCGTAATTCACAAAAGTCGAAGCCGCCAGGCTGTCTTTGAAACAGGATATCGTGCCCGATACATACAATCCGTTTTCGTGGAGCAGCCCTATTATGCCGCTGATCGGTATGTCGATTTGATTTGCGCCCAGCATGACCGAATCCGTCTGCCCGTTGATATGATACGGGACCGTTCCGTCCTCTTTTTTTATATCTATGTTCACCGCGTTTATGCCCTTTGCCTTTATATTGTCTATAAAGTACTGCAGGCTCTCCAAGCTCTCAAGATTGGAAACGTCCAAATATACCCCGTTGTAGCGGTAAAATATTTCCGAAATTTCCCCCTGGTCCTCCTGCTCTTTCCCGGCCGGATCCGACGGAGCGGATAAACTGTCGCTTGAGGGAACCGGTTTCCACATGTCGGGGGAATTGACGGTGATTTCGGGGATTTCTTCTTCATCGATCAGATTATTTAAATGCATACCCAAAAATATGACCCCCGTAAAAACCGTCATCAGCGCGAAAAGCACCGCTATCGCCCGTATATAGCTGTTCATCTGGCGTTTTTTCGCCTTTTCGATGTACAGCGAAGAATCCTTTTTTTTCTTCGCGGCAGCTTTCACCCGGGCTTTGTAATACGATGTGTTTCTGTCTTTTTGAGCGTTTCGGCTTTGCTCTTTATCTTTTTTTTGCTGCACGTTAAAAACATTTCCTTTTTATTTCATTTATTTTAAATTACCCGTTGAAAAAAAAAACAGATTGGTGTATTATTATATATAAATATAATACCCTATTATCTGATATATTGCAACCGTTTCGCAAAAAATTTACTTAATATTTCAATATTTTAAACAATTAATACCGGAGGGAACAAAAAAATGCCGAACAAAATAACTTTTATACGCAACAATATCCGCAGGGAAGCGATATTCGAAGGTAGGCGCAGCATATTCGATCTGCTGGCGGAGACGGATTTCGGAGACATGACACTCGATTTTCCGTGCGGGGGCAAAAAAACATGCAAAAAATGCCGCGTCAGAATAATTGACGGATTTGAGTTTGTCTCACCGCCCGACGAAACCGAAATGAAATATCAATCCGAGCCGGCCGAATTCGGAAAAAGCATGAGGTACGCCTGCATGTGCGAGGTTTTCGGGGATGTGTCGGTGGAATTGGACCCCGTATTTGTCGGCGGGAAAATGGAGATTGTGACATTGGGGCAGATTTCAGAAAACATAACCCCAAACAGATTCAAAAAAGTCGCGGCGACGCTCGCCGAACCCACGCTGGATAACCCCTTATCCCGCGAAAAAAACCTCATACTTTCCCTTGGCGCCGATTTGGACGGCCTGCCTTTTCCGATTATAAAAAAATTGGCCGAAATCAAAGGCAAAAACATCGAAGCCATAATGTGCGGCGGACAGATAACCGACCTGAGGGAACCGGGCAGCTGCGCCGATATTTACGGGGCGGCGGTGGATATAGGAACCACCACGGCGGTCCTTTACCTGTATTCGCTCACAAGCGGAAACTGCGCGGGGGTTGCCGCGGCCGAAAATCCGCAGCGGGCATACGGCGCAGACGTCATATCGAGGATAAACTATACCATAGAAAACCCGGAGGGCTTAGCTCACCTGAGGCGCCTCATACTTTCGCTCATATTCGGGTTTCTGGGGGATTTATGCGAAAAAAATGAGATAAACCCAAAGGACATATACAGCCTTGTCGTAACGGGCAACACGATAATGCAGCATATCGCGTCGGGGCTTCCGCCCAAAAGCATAGCTTTCACGCCGTTTTCGGCCGAAACGCTGTTCGGATTTGAAATAAGCGCGGAAGAGCTTTTGAGCGGTGCGGGTATAACCGGCGCACAAAATATAAACCCGAACGCGAAAATATATTTCCCGCCCGCGCTCGCCTCCTACGTGGGGGGGGATATCGTCACCGGGATAATTGCCTCGGAAACCGATCTTTGCGAGGAGCTGAGGCTGTTTTTGGATATAGGCACAAACGGCGAAATCGGGCTTGGCAACAAAGACAAGCTCGTATTCTGCGCCACAGCGGCGGGGCCGGCATTCGAAGGGGCGCACATCAAGCTCGGAATGGCGGGTATTCCGGGCGCGATAAACAGCATATATCTCGGCGAAGCAAATCAAATAGTATGCGAAACGATCGGCGGCGCCGACCCTCTTGGCATTTGCGGCTCGGGGATAATCGACGCTTTGGCGCTCATGCTCGAAGTCGGGGCCGTGGACGAAACGGGCAGGATTTTGGAAAGCGGCGAAGAAGAGGACATGCCCGGCAAGTACCGCGATCTGGCAGATCATTTATGCGAAATCGAAGGCGACAACGCGTTTATGCTCAGCTTTGAGCACAACATATACATAACCCAAAAGGACGTGCGCGAAATACAGCTCGCCAAAGCCGCGGTTTGCGCGGGGGTCATGACTTTGCTGCATCACTGCGAAAAATCGCTTTCGGATATAGGCTCGCTGGTTCTCGCGGGGGGGTTCGGCGCGCATATAGACAAAAAAAGCGCCTGCCGCATAGGCCTCATCCCGCCGGAACTGGAAAATAAAATCACAGCGGCCGGAAATACCGCCGGAACGGGCGCCGCCGCCGTGCTTTTGGACAGTACGGCGGCCAAGCGCGCAGAAGATTTGGCGAAAATTTCACAATACATAGAAATTTCGGGGGACGCGTTCTGGATGGACGAATATGTGGACAGGATGATGTTCTAATATGTGAGCTTGATGGCGGCTTTTTCATTTTCGCGCGACCACGGGAACAGATACGCCGCTATTCCGCCGAAATCCACCTGCTGGTTGCCATAGCCCAAAAATATCTGAAACTGGAGGTTCTTCGAGTTGCTTTCCTCATTCACCACGTTGCCGTAGAAGATGACCTTCTGCCATTCGGCTTCGGCAAACTGTTCCCTCGCCGGTTCGACCCCGCCTTCGGTGGCCCAGTTGTCCGTCGCGGTTTTGAGCGCCATATAATACTCGGGGAAATCGTCCTGGGCGAATTTTTCGGTTTCGGCGATTCTCCTGCCCCTGACCCACAGAACGCCGACTACCAAATCGCCCTCCTGGACTAAAAGATCCTTTTCAATGGCGCAAGAGTAGCTGGCATCCCAGAAATTCACCGTATCCTTCGCCGTCGTGACGCTGTAAGCCGCCGAAAACGGCACGCCGTCCCCGCTCACGTCCAGCTCTTCTTTTTTCGTGCCGTTCGCGCCGAACTTTTTCATAAGGGCTGCTTCGTCCTCCCCGGGAAGGCATTTTACTCCCCCGGTGAGCCCGTAGTGGGCAAATTCCGCTTCGACATTTTCCCAATAGGAAAGGGCGGCATCGGGTTCATAGGGCGGGATGGGCGCTTCCGTGGTGGGCGGGTCGGTGGGAGGAGGGGGGTCGGTTGGGGCGGGTGTGGGAGCCGGAGTCGGGGTTTCGCCCTGGGCTTCGGTGGGCGAAGCGGCCTCCTCGGGTTTTTCGCCGCACGCGAAAATCATGGGCAGCAGCGCCGCGGCGCACAAAAACAACGCGGCAAGTTTGAGCAGTGTTTTGCTTTTCATCGATAATTCCTCCTGAAATTTTAATTCAATTTAATTAAAGATATAATCATATATAATTTACCACAAAATTTTCATATTGTCAAATATTTTTTTTAAAATATTTTATAATTTCCCCGATATATTATGATATAATATATCCATACACCAACAAACACCACTAAGGAGGCAAAAATTTTATGCTTGAACAAGGCGGCATATCCGTAGAAACAAAACACATTTTCCCGATAATCAAAAGATGGCTCTATTCCGACAAGGAGATATTTTTAAGGGAACTCGTCTCCAATTCGTGCGATGCGATAACAAAAATAAAGAGGCTGATTTCCCTTGGGGAAGTCAGGTCCGAAGAAGTGGGGGTCCTCGGCGCTTTTTCCATAACCGTCGAGCTCGATTCGGAGCAGAAAACGCTGAAAATCTCGGACAACGGAATAGGTATGGACGCCGAAGAAGTCAAAAGGTACATAAACCAGATCGCCCTGTCGGGGGCCCTGGATTTTATCGAAAAATATGAATCGACCGACGCTTCACAAAAAGACCTGAAGGACGATACGGCAAAAAACGGCATCATCGGCCATTTCGGGCTCGGCTTTTATTCCTCTTTCATGGTATCGGACAGAGTGGATATAAGGACAAAATCATACGCGGGCGGAGACGGGGTGTTCTGGACCTGCACGGAAGAGGGCGCCTATGAGCTCGCGGAGGGCGACTGCGAATACGCCCCCGAAAAAACAAATATGGGCACCGAAGTCACCCTGCACATCAATGAAGAAAACCAAGAATTTTTGAGCGAGTACAAAATAAAGGACATACTTCAAAAATACTGCGCCTTTATGCCCTATGAGATATATTTCAAAGATGTAAACAAAATCCATGACCACAAGGAAGGCGAGAAGTGCGAGGACTGCGAGGCCGAAAAACCCGTGAACGAGACCTCTCCCCTTTGGACCAAAAACCCGTCCTCGTGTGAAAAAGAGGAATATCTGGAATTTTACAAAAAAGTTTTCCGCGATTTCAAGGAACCGCTGTTCTATATACACATCAATGCGGATTACCCGCTCAATTTCAAGGGGATTTTGTATTTCCCGAAAATAAACACCCAGTTCGACAGCCTTGAAGGCGAAGTAAAACTCTATTACAACCAGGTCTTCGTCGCCGACAACATAAAGGAAGTCATCCCCGAATACCTGCTCATGCTCAAAGGCGTCATCGACTGCCCCGAGCTGCCCCTCAACGTGTCGAGGAGCTTTCTGCAAAACAGCGGATATGTGTCCAAGATATCGGCGCATATAGTAAAAAAGGCGGGCGACAAGCTTTCGAGCCTGTTTCATACCGAGCGGAGCGTATACGAAGGGTTCTGGGATGATATAAAGACCTTCATACTGTACGGCTGCCTGAGGGACCAGAAGTTTTACGAAAGGCTCAAAGATATCATAATCTACAAAAACACGGACGGCCAGTTCAAGACGCTGGCGGAATACGCCGAAGCGGCAAAAGGCGAAAACCCGCCCGGAAAAGAAGGCAAAGAAAAAGAAACCGTAAATGTGTATTACACCAACAACCCCGACGCGCAGGCCGTCTACGTGAGCATGCACAAGCGGGCGAACCGCGAGATTCTGATACTGGAGAACATAATAGAAACGCAGTTTATAAGCCTCGCCGAAATGAAATCCGAAAATCCCAAGGTGAAATTCATCAGGGTCGATTCGGACGCCGGCGAAGACGACAAAAAAGGCAAAGACAAAAAAAACAAAAAGGAAAAGCCCGAAAACCAGGAACTCATAGACCTGTTTAAAGACGCCGTGGGGGTAACTGAAAATCCCGACAAATTCAAAAACCTGAAAATAGAAGTCGGCGAGCTCTCCGACGAAAAGATCCCCGCCCTGCTGACCCTGTCCGAGCAGTCGCGCAGGATGTCGGACATGATGAAGCAGTACAAAATGATGGATGCCGGCTTGGCGGGCATCGCCGAATCGGACTGTGAGGAAACTTTGACGATCAATTCAAAAAACGCGCTGATCCAAAAACTCGCCGAATCGAAAAACAGAGAAACCGCGAGATATATCTATATGCTATCGCTCATAAGCAAAAGGGAGCTGACTGCCGGAGAACTGGAAAATTTCATAGATTACAGCATAGATCTGTGCGGCAGGAACATGTGAGGGAGATTGTATGGATTTTAATTTTCATATGCCGGTCGAAATCATCTTCGGCAAAGGCTGCCTTTGGCAAACATCGAAAAATTCCGCAAATACAAAAAAATCTTCGTGGTCACCTCCAAATCCTCCGCGAAACAAAGCGGGGCTCTGGACGATATCCTAAAAGTTTCGGATGAGGTAAAAGCCGAATGCCGCATATTCGACAAAATCATGGAAAACCCCCTGCTCTCGGTGTGTCACGAAGGCGGGCAGGCCGCTTTTGAGTTCGGGGCGGATCTGATTGTGGGCATCGGCGGAGGTTCGCCCATGGACGCGGCCAAAGCGGCAGCCTGTTTTGCGGGAAACCCAACTATGGCCCCCGAAGCTTTGTTTGACTCACCCAAAAAGGGGCTTCCCATTTTCGCCGTACCCACCACGGCGGGTACCGGCAGCGAAGCCAATCCTTACGCGGTGATAACCTTGGACGGCCAAAATCTGAAAAAAACCTTCAACCACCCCGCCTCATATGCCAAAACCGCGTTTCTCGATCCCGCATATACGCAGTCCCTTCCCTACGGGGCCACGGTCGGCACCGCCCTTGACGCGCTCTGCCACTGCGCAGAGTCCTGCCTGTCCGTAAAATCCACGCCATTTTCGGAGCTGTACGCATACCGGGGCATAAGCTGCGTTTACCCCAACCTCGAAAAATTATTGGATTTGAAGGGCGCTGCGGATTATGACATGCGCGAACAGCTGATGTTCGGGTCGCTTTGCGGCGGTATCGCCATAAATACCACCGGGACCTGTTTTCCCCACCCCATGGGCTATAACATAACTTTTTTTGACAATTTGCCCCACGGGAAAGCCTGCGCCCTGTTTTTCGGGGAATTTATGGACATGCACGAAAAATTCATAACGCGCGGGCTATGCGAAGCCTTCGGCGTCCCGCTCGAAAGAGCTAAAGAAACGGTGAGGGAGCTCGCCGCCTATCACGAAAAATTCGACGACGAAACCCTGAAGTTTTACGTGTCGAAAGTCAAGTCGGCGAAAAATTTCACAAACAGCAAAAGGAAAATATCCGAAGATGAAATATTTGATATATACAAGAGATGCGTGGGAAAATAGGAAACGGGGGCGGCGGGTTTGAATTTGAATTGTATAGATCTGATTCACCAAAGGGAGCGCCAAAACTTATCCCCCTACGCCTTTTTGACCGAAAAAACGGCGGGCAGGGATCACCCGCTCGCCTCCGACGGCGTCAGGACCCAGTTCCAAAGGGACAGGGACAGGATAATCCACTCCAACTCGTTTCGGCGGCTTTCGCACAAAACACAGGTGTTTTTGGATCCCGAGGGCGACCACTACAGGACAAGGCTGACCCACACCCTGGAGACGGCTCAGATAGGCCGCTCGATAGCCAGAGCCTTGGCCCTAAACGAAGACTTGACCGAAGCCGCGTGCCTCGGCCACGATTTGGGCCACACCCCTTTCGGCCACGCGGGCGAAAAAGTGCTGAACCGGCTCTATTTTGGGGGCTTCAAGCACAATGAGCAGAGCCTTCGGGTGGTCGAAAGATTGGAAAAAAATTTCAAGGGCCTGAATCTCACCTGCGAAGTGCGCGAGGCGATACTGCGCCACACGGGGGATACGACCTCCAAAACCCTCGAGGGCAAAATCGTGAAAATAGCGGACAGGATAGCATATATAAACCACGACATAGACGACGCCCTCCGGGCGAAAATCCTCTCCCCCGGGGATTTGCCCCGCGAGCTGACGGACATATTGGGCCAAACCGGCAGCCGGCGCATAAACACCATGATAAACGCGGTGATAGAGGCTTCAGGCGGAAAAAATGAAATAACAATGCGCGGCGACATACAGCAAGCCACGGAAAAACTGCGCGGGTTTTTGTTTGAAAACGTCTACGGCAACCCCGCGGCCAAATCCGAGGAAAAAAAAGCGGAATTCATGCTCGAGCAGCTGTACTGCCATTTCATAAAAAATCACCGCCTGCTGCCGCCCGAATATGAAGCCGTGAGTGGGAGCGAAGGGCTCGAGAGGGCTGTCTGCGATTATATCGCGGGCATGACCGACAGATACTCCATATCCGCCTACTGCGGGATTTTTGTGCCGAAAACATGGAGAGAAGAATAAATAATGAGATTCACGGACGCGTTTTTACAGGAGATAAAATTCAGAAACGACATTGAGGAAGTCGTTTCGAGGTATGTGCCCCTCAAGAGGGCGGGCTCGAATATGACCGCTTGCTGCCCTTTCCACAGCGAAAAGACCCCGTCCTTCATGGTATCGTCGGCTAAGAGGATTTTCCGCTGTTTCGGCTGCGACGCGGGGGGCGACGTCATAAGTTTCATAATGCAAATAGAAAACACCGATTACGTGTCCGCCGTGGTAAAACTCGCGGAATGGGCCAAAATCCCCATACCCGAAGACGACGGCGAATACAGGGAGAAAGCGGTCAAACAAAAGAGGCTATTCGAGATAAACCGCGAAGCCGCCCTGTATTTTCACAGCAACCTGACCGACCCGGCCAAGCCGGAGGGCAAAAACGCCCTCGATTACCTGCAGCGGCGCATGATCAAAAATTCCACGATAAAGCATTTCGGCTTGGGTTACGCCTCGGCTTCATGGAGCGATCTCACAAACTATATGTCCGAAAGGGGATTTTCAAAAGATGAGCAGAAAACCGCGTTTTTGTGCGGGATAACCAAAAAAGGCGAATACACCGACTATTTCAGGGGGAGGCTGATGTTTCCCATAATCGACCCCGCGGGCAACGTGATAGCCTTCGGAGGCAGAGTGCTGGACAATTCGGTCATGCCGAAATACTTAAATTCATCAGACACCCCCGCTTTCAAGAAAAGCAGAAACCTCTACGCGCTCAATTTCGCCAAAAATTCGGCCGGCGCGGGCAAAAAGTTCGATTGTTTTATCCTGTGCGAGGGATATATGGACGTCATATCGCTGCACCAGGCGGGCCTCACCAACGCGGTGGCGAGCCTCGGAACCGCCGTGACCGGCGATCAGGCCAGGCTCATATCCAAATTTGTCAATCGGGTGGTTTTGGCTTACGACACGGACGAAGCGGGAAAAAGGGCGATGGACAAAGCGGCTTTGCTTTTTGGCGAAGTGGGCGTGGAGGTGAAGGTTTTGGATTTGGGCGACGCCAAGGACCCCGACGAATTTATCCGCAAATACGGAAAAAATCAATTGGAAAATCAATTGATCAGGCCCAAGGGCTACACGGAGAGCAAACTCGACTCGATTTTTGAAAAATACAACACGGGCGAAGCCGGCGATAAAATAAAGGGGATAAACGAATCCTGCGAGGCGCTCGCGCTCATAAACTCCGAAGTGGAACGCGAGGTCTACGGGGTAAAACTCGCGGAAAAATACAAAATGCCGCAGGAGGCCATTTTGAAAAACATAAAAAGACTCGCGGCGGAGCGCGAAAAAAAAGCAAGATCCGATATGGTGAACGGCGCCCTGCGCAAAATCGAGGGTTTCGGGGACAGAGTAAACCCCGACAGGGCGAAATACCCCGAATCCGTGAAAAAAGAAGAAATCATCCTGGGAATTTTGCTGAAATACCCCGATCTCTACGGGGATGTGCGAAATATATTGGACGAAAATTTGTTTTTGAGCGAATTCGGGAAAAAAATATATAACCTGTTCAAAAAAGCAAAAGAATCGGAAAACGAAAACTTCGACACAGTCATAATCACAAAGGAGCTGTCCCTCGCGGAGTCAGGCAGGGTGGCGGCCATTATGACCTCGGAAAATATACCCGAAAACAACATATCGGGCACACTCGAAAATTTTATACACGCCTTGGAGCAGCAGAACAGGCTCTATGAAAAAAAGAACGTAAATTACAAAGAAATAGCGTCGTCGGGAGACGACTGGCTCCATCATATAAGGGCGAAAAATAAAGAAGGGGGAAATAAAATATGACAGAAGATAAAAAACTGGAAATAGGAGATCTGATAGAAAAGGCGAAAACCAAAGGCAGCCTCTCAAACGAAGAGCTTTTGGAAGCGGAAATGAACTGCGACCCCGACCAATTGGACAAACTATACGAGACCTTGGAGGCACTTGGCATCGAGATCACCGGATATTTGGACGACGGCATACCCGAATTCGAAGACATCGACGGAGAGATAGAAAAACTCGAGAGCCCGGAAGATATGGAAAAAATGCTGGTGCAGGAAGGGCTCGCCATCGACGACCCGGTGCGGATGTACCTCAAGGAAATAGGAAAAGTCCCGCTGCTCGGAAACGAGGAGGAAATAGAACTCGCCAAAAAAATGTCCCAGAACGACTCTTTGGCCAAAGACAAAATAATCGCGGCGAACTTAAGGCTCGTGGTGAGCATTGCCAAACGTTACGTGGGCAGGGGCATGTTCTTTTTGGACCTGATCCAGGAGGGCAATCTGGGACTGATAAAAGCCGTGGAAAAATTCGATTATGTGCGGGGCTACAAATTTTCGACTTACGCCACGTGGTGGATAAGACAGGCGATAACAAGGGCCATAGCCGACCAGGCGCGGACCATAAGGATACCGGTGCACATGGTCGAGACGATAAACAAAGTGAACAAGATATCCAAACAGCTGCATCAGGACCTGGGGCACCAGGCTTCCCCCGAGGAAGTGGCGCTGGAGATGAATATGTCGGTGGACAAGGTGCGCGATATAATGAAGATAGCCCAGGAACCGGTTTCGCTGGAGATGCCCATAGGGGAAGAGGACGATTCGCACCTCGGCGACTTCATTTCGGACGACAACGCCCCCGCCCCGGCGGAAGCCGCTTCATACGCGCTCTTAAGGGAACAGCTGGGCGAAGTGCTGCGCACGCTGAGCCCGAGGGAGGAACATGTATTAAAACTCAGGTTCGGTCTTGAGGACGGCAGGTCGAGGACCCTCGAGGAAGTGGGAAAGGTATTCAACATCACCAGGGAGAGGATACGGCAGATAGAGGCGAAGGCGCTGCGGAAACTGCGCCATCCCAGCCGCTCAAAAAGGCTCAGGGACTATCTGGATTGAACCTTTTTAAAAATTTTTTTGATTTTATTGTGTTTTTACACAAACTTGTACTTGACACTTTCGTTTTTTTAGTGTAAAATACTTTCATGATATGCTTTTATCTCACGTGCGGCGAAATATGGACAGGGTTCATATGCAGCTGCCAATTAATTAAGGAGGCTTTACCATAATGAAAAAAACAAAGCTGACAGCCCGTATATGCGTGCTTTTGGTGGTTTGCATGCTTTCTCCGCTGGTTTTCGCGAGTTGCGACTCCGGCGAAAACTGGCAGGACGCGCAAAACCGGAAGGCCGTATTGCTGACTATACGTTTCTTAGTCGAAGATTCCACAACCGCCGAGGCGCTCGGGTTGGTGGAAAGAGAGATGAATTACATAACGGAAACGAAATATACCACAAGGATAGTATTGATCGGTTTGACAAGGGACGAGTATGAAGCGGAAATAATGAGGCTCTTCGACGCGTATGACGACGAACAGGCGAGACAAAAAGAGGAAGAGGAAATCTCCAAATCCATAGAAAAGGAGAGCAAGGAGCAGGCCAGGAAGGACAAGGCCGCCGGCATCACGCAGGTCCCCACCAAAAAGCCGACAGATCCGCCCAAAACCACGGAGCTTTACACCGAAAAGATAGAATGGCCCACATTGAAAAAGGACCAGTTCGATATTCTCCTCATAACTTCATCCGAGATGTTCCAGGAACTCGCCTCCGACGGACGCCTGTCGGGGTTGGACGAAGAACTCGGCACAAAAGCCAAAGTCCTGAAGGAATATATCCACCCCTCGATAATGATAGCGGGCCAGTACGGGGGCCAGACTCTCGCAATACCCACAAATAAAGTGATAGGCGAAGCCACGTACATAGCGGTAAACAAACGCCTCGTGGAAGAATTCAACGCCGCCGCGGAGGCTCAGGCAGCCGCGCTCGAAGCGGCCGCGGAAGCTGCGGCCGAGGCCGAAATCGAAGATGAAGACGGCGAAACCGAAAAAGAAGTCATAGTGAAGCTCAATAAATTGGATTTGGCCAAAGTGACCGAGTATCAGCATCTGACCCAATACCTCGAGTGGGTAAAAGCGAACACAAGCGGCATCGCGCTCATAAACGGGCCCTTCGCGCCCCTCAAGAATTTTGACAAACTGTTCCCCGAAATGCCCGATTTCGCCGCGGTATCCGCCGCGGGCAAGACTTTGGTCTACGTGCCCGAGCAGGAACCCACCGAGCCGCCCCCCACAAAAGCCACGGAACCCCCTACGGACGATGAGGGGAATTTGGTGACCGAAGACCCGCTCGAAACGACGATACCGCCGACTACAAACAAGCCCAAAAACACCCCGGCAGTGACCACTTTGGCCCCCGACAAAGCCTCAATGGTCAACAAATACACCGCCGCGCCCTTTTTGACCATAGCCAAGCTCAATCAAGAATACAGGCAAAAAGGCCTGTTTGAAACAGCGGCCCTCTCTTCCGGCACGGAACGCGCGGCGTATATAGCCCGCGGCACGCTCGAGGACAGACTCGCGTGGGAAGCCGCCGACAAAGCCAACGGGTTTGATTATGAATATATATTGTACGCAAGTCCGGTAGCGGACAGGTATGAGCTGCAAAACGGCATGTACGCGGTTTCGGTCGCTTCGAAAGTGACGGTTTCGCGCTGCATGGAGATAATCACCCTCATGAACACAAACAAGCAGTTCAAGAACCTTTTCGCCTACGGGGTCGATAAAGTCCATTACATCTACAACGACAACAACAGGATCGAACGCATAAACAACCAGTATATGGTA
>WQXD01000027.1 GCA_009785015.1 Oscillospiraceae bacterium
AAAGCGTCATGAAGCGGGCGCGATGCTACCGGTAATGACTTCGATGGAAGTCATGGGTAGTGAAAGTCAATCGGAAGCAAGGTAGTACGCGATATCTTTCGAGGTACGCGAGAGACTTGCCAGTACGATTGAACCCCCTGAATTTAGGCATGGGGAGCTTCAGATAATCGCTTGGGAAACGAGGAAAAAGCGGTGGAATACGCAAAAAAAGCGCCCGGTACGGACGCAACTTCATGGTGCTTGCTTACGTCTATATACAAAGGCGAAAAATTAGTGGATCATGTTCAAGATAACTTGTGTTGTTTTACGGACGTAATGGACCGTGAAATACGCAGAATGATGTGGCATGGAGGTTTTAATAACAGCGGGCGGAGAAAAGGGTTTCAACGTTCTCTCAAACTCTATGACTGGCTTTATGAGGATGGCGACTACGGTTTTTATAACACAAAAGTCGCGGATATTTACGCCAACCTCGCGTTATGCGACGCGGAGGATAAAGATTCAGACGGAGTTATAAGCAATCTCGCGCTTATGGCGGAGTGTTCAATAAAATTTCTCACGCAGGAGAGCTTTAACCGCACGTCGTTCCTCGTCAACCGCACAGTTCACAACAGCGAGCATAAAGGCTACCCAAGCTCAACGGACAACGAATGCAGAAGCCGGCTTAATATGATGAAACGCGATATATTCGATTTTGGCAGAGAAGATGAAAGGTTTAAAGAAATCGAAAAAAGATTATCAGAATATGCAAATTAACCGCCATTCCTGAAAAATTGAATTTGTTCCCAATTAATACAAGGCAGTATTACACAGAAACGGCGTCAAATGCATATCAAATGCAGCCGCACATTGAGTATTTCCTTTGCTTTTGCCGTAATAACGCAGGTGTTTTGCTTTATTTTTATGCGCTTTTGCTCGTCGGGCAAATCAACCTCAACCATATTTGTCAGATTCGCGGCGGCTACCATAAAACCCTTAAAATTGAGCGCCGCAACCTGCGTTTTATCTGAAACGTTCCAGAGGCGCACAATATAACCGCCGCCGTCTTCGGCGGCCTTCCAGTTGAGAACGGCGGTTTCGGAATTATCGCACTCCAAAAACTCCCCGCGCGGCGCAAATATCCCGTCGTCTGACGCCCTGTCTGTGAACAGCGTCGTTTGGGGCGACGATACCTGCCAGCCCCATTTGGCGGCGTCAGAATCGCTCACCACGCCGTTGCCCGATGTCAGGCAGTATCTGAACACTGCGAAACCCGTATGCGAGACCGAAAAATTCGTGCCGAAATTGTTGTTGAAAAGCTGTGAAAAAATCCAGCCGTTTTGCCGGTAGTCAGGCTCCGTCTGCGGGTCGTGGCGGAAACTTTCGCCGACGTAACAGCGGTGCGCAGGCGACACATACCCCGGCCACAATTTGCAGAACCCCGCCAGTACGGCGTCCGCGCTGCTCCACAGCATATAATAATCCCCATCCTGTATGCGCACCCAGTTTTGCGCGGCGATCAAATCGGAGTATGCGCCCGGGAGATAATCTTTCGCCGGCTCCATGATTGAGAGCGCGGATTCGTAGCGGAACCGCGGATTATCGGCTTTCAGCGGAAACGCCAAATGCGAGTTCAGCAAGGGCGTGGGGTCTTTGAATACGCTTGTTTCAAAATAAATGTTTTTTATTCCCGCGCATAACCGGATACGATGGCGTATGACAGGATGTCCGGCTGCGGATGACTCGAGCTGCATTTCAGAATACGTATTTTTTTTCAGCGATGTGAGTTTAAATCTCGTGTCATGATACTTTTCGGCGCCGGAATTATCGTCGCGGACAATAAACCTGTAAAAATCCCCGCCGTCTGCATCGACAATCTCACGGTCCGCTTCTTTGTCGCGGATACTTGTGATTTGCATAGTTTTCGGGTCTGCGGCAATTCTGTAATATTCGTTTTCTATCATATTTTCCGTATTATTCGTATTATCCGTATTTTCCGTCGCGGAATCTTCGCCGGAACCGTTTTTCATGCGCAGCCGGTACGCTTTATATCCGTGCGCGGGAATATCATTTGCGTTGAAACATATGTTGTACCGCAGTGTTTTGGGGTCTTCGTAATAGCCGTAGCGTTTTGTCCCCTGAGCTAACCCCACCCTTTGCGGAGCGAAATCGACAGGCTCGAATGCGTCGTTTAATTCCGTCACATCATATGGGACACTTTCCCCCGAAACTTCGTCAATCAAGTCAAAGCTGCCGTCAATGCACGATATATCGGGGTAAACGTGCCAGCGGTAGTCAAGCGCCACGCCCCGCAGCACTTCGCCCGTATCGTGCATTACGCTCCCGGTGCCGTCCATTTCGCGCATGTTTACGGACATAGGCGCGTTCAGCGTCCATGAAGTCTGATTGAATACGACGAGATATATTTCGCCCGCTTTCAACTTCAGCCCGTCGGCTATATATGCCATCGCCTTGTCGCGCACCTCGGCGGCAAACGCCTCGGCCCTGAAAGCTCTCAGGGCTTTTTCATACTCCGATGCCCGCGCCGCCGGCCCCGCAGGGAAATGATAGCCCCACGTATGCTCGTCATATAGTATCGATTCCTCGTAAGCCTCGTTGATTTGCCCGGCCTGATAAACGTAATCCGTATGCAGGCTTGCAGCGGAGGCGAGCTTTTCCGCGCTTATGAGCGCGTTATGGTTGCGCCTGTTCACCGATGTGGGTATTGCAGTCGAGCTTGAGCCCGACGGATAATCCTGCCCCGGCAGTTCGCCCCGCCACACAGGCAGGCTTTCGGGTATTATTTTTGAAAAATCCTCGTAAAATTTCGCGTTTGTACTGCATATCAGACGCGGGTACGCCCATTTTTCATTCCATTTGCGCACAGTGTCCGCATATGCCCTGATATACGGCGAGTTGTCGCGGTTGCCGCCCCCCACAGGGTGGCGTATAACCGAATACGGAAAGCCGTTTTCAGCCGCGTTTTCAAGCCAGGCTTCAAGATTGGGCATCGCGCCGCGGGTGTCGCCCCCGCAGCCCTGATTGTTGCACCAGAAAAGCACCCGTTTCCCCGTGGGCGTTTCCCACCAGAACGCTCCCGGGGCGCTGTTTCCGAAAATTTCCTCCATGTTCCAGAACGAACGGAATTTGGGGTTGCTCCAGCTGTAATACAGCGGCAAACCGGGGCAGAATATTTTAACGCCGATATCCGCCATAACTTCGGACAACCCCCAGCTTATGCCGGGTACGTCGTTGTGTTCCGCGCTGACTACGGGAATGCCGCAGCGGCGGCTTATCTCCGCGCTGCGGTACGCTGCCCTGACGAGCGTTTCATGTCCGCATATCTCGCTTACCATATTGCCGTAAAGCGCGGTCATCTCGAACTGCCCGCTTTGAAGCAGGCGAATCATCTTGTCTTTTTGCTCTTTCTCGGCCGTTTTGAAAAAGCTGTCGAGCGACCATGCCTGCTCTATGACTATCCTGAATTTCGCGTCGTCGGGGTAGGACTCTGTCTGGCCGGCATAGGTTATGGCTTCATTCAAATACCGGGCCATTTCTTTTTGTACATTCGACGCAAGGTCCGTATATCCCAAATCATGGTGGGAGAGCTGCACGACATGGACTACCCAATGCCTCGGAGGCGTAACGCCGATCTCGCGGCTGGCTGACTGCGCCTCTCCGTAAGTCAGCCTGAACAATACTTTCTGCGTTTCCGACGCTTCAGTGATGAAAAATTCCAGCGTGTTTTCCCCGCCGCGCAAATCATACTTTTGACGCCCGATAATCGCGCCGCCGTGTTCGGCTGCTACTTCCGCGCCTGTAAGATTTCCGGAGCTTGAAACGACAATCCGTATCATCTGCTCAAGTCCGTCTGCGCCTTCTTTTACAAAAATGCTCGGACGAATCGATTTAATAACACATTCAACCATTTATATTCCCTCCTTAACTTTTTATAACCGGCGTTATCCGCATGGGTCCTCTCGGTCCGGACGGACATATCTCTCCCAGATAATTCGCCAACGTATTGGTCGCGGCAACGGTGATTTCCATATCCCCGGCATTTTCGCCGTTTTCCACAACCCATCTGAACGGAGCCCACAGCCTTGCGCCCATGTTTTGACCATTTATAAAAAGCTGCACAGCCCCCTCCGCATTATCCAAATCTATGATAAAAGGCCCGCCGCCGGGCAATCTTACGCGTTTGGAGTACCGCGCGCTCCCGGAATAGAAAGGGTAACCCTGCTCGTTCCACGGGCTGAGGCTGACAAAAGCGGGCTCGGGCATGATACGCCATTCCTCTCCGCTCTTTTTTACGCCGAATCGCCCCAGCAGCACGGCGCCGTACTTCAACGGCTGCGGCTCGCCCGACCACGCCTCGCATTTTATAACTATCATCAGGGTGTTTTTGTCTTTTTTAAGACCGTTTGCCGCATAATAAGCCGGAAATCCCTTTCCGATGTGCCAGCCTGCGGGAGAACATATATCGCCGTTGAAAAATACCGATATATCGCCCGCTCCCATGACGGACGAGCCGGAAACCACGTCGTCGAGCGCAATGTATGCGTCATTTACGTCAGTTTCGGATTCTATGTCTGCAATGTACCTGTATTCCGTAGTCATGCCGTGACAATTGATCTCATGTGCCCACCGCCTTATATGCAGGGCGTTGCAGCCGTCCGTATTGAATGTCCAGCCGTCGTTTTCCACTTCGATATTTTCCGGACAAAGCGCGGGGCGGGGCATTATTTCAGCGCTGCCGCATATCCCGTCTGCAACAAGCATCAGCGCCGAGCCCGCCGGAGCCATGTTCAGCTCGGCACAGCTTCCGCCGGTTTCGGCGTATTCGCCGTTTTCTGCGTCCAGCATGACGATATGGCGACCCGAAAACGCCACTCTGCCGCAAAACCCGCGTTCATCGTCGGTATTGGCGAAAAACCATATATTTCCAACCGGTGTTTTCCGGCATAACGCATAGACCATGTCGTTCCCTTCTCCGGTAAGCTGCATTCCGTCAATATTGTCATCGCGCAAAAAACCGGACAGTATTTTGCATATAGCGCTCCGCGTCATATTTTTTGCGGGGCAAACGCTCCGGCGCGCGCCGTCCGTATGCCGTATTTGAGAACCATGCCCGTCGTTAAAAACCAGCAGCCTGCCGCCCGAATCGGCAAACCGCTCCAGCAACGTCAAAGCGTCGTCATTCAAACCCTCCGGCGATGCAATGATAATATGCTTAAAACGAAGTCCGCCGGTCCCGCACGCGCACTCTTGTATTGCGCTTTCGGGCGCGTTTGTTTCGATTGTCAGCGCGCCGCCCTCAATCCGTGCCGAAGCCAGATCGCCTTCGGTGATAATTTCATAAAGACGATGTTCATTTAACATACCGGCGCATACCAAATCAAACGCGTCGCTTATCGCGGCATCTCGGCCGCGCTGGCGTCCCACGGCATAACTGCGGCGGAATGCGCTTTCGGGATACAGTACCGCAGTGTCCGCCACGGGTTCGCCCTGTGAGAGCGCCCACGATATTCTGGCCGCATAATCGGCAAAATATTTATATAACGACGCGTCGGCGCCATGGTAATGGCAGGGCGGAGCGTCGTTTTTCCTGAAGCCTTTGATGCTGTAAAAAAAAGCGTGCGGGCACAGCGCGTTGACGCCGAGGGCGTATTCCCAATCGATGACAGCCTTCATATGGCGGTATTGCAGGCCCCAGCCGCCGAGCCCAAAACTCTCGCTGAGCACGCGCCGCCGCCCTGCCGTATGAGCTATGGAAGACACCAGTTTCGGTCCGGTGACATTCGTCTTTACTGCCGGCATGTAAGGGCGGGTCCCGACCATATATGACATAGACCCGCTCTCGGCGGCGGAGGTAAGCTGGTCTACGCCCGGCATATGCATGAAAGACAATCCGGGAAGCGGACCTGCCTGGAAGATGTGATTAAAATAGAGTCCCTCTTCAAGCAGGACGTGCCCCGTAAGCATCAGCTCGTTGTCTTCGCACCATTTCGCGTAAGCCTTGAAAAAGTTATCCCGGTAAAGGCGGGAAACAGTACGCCAATAAAAGCAGCGCAAATCCCCGGCTTGTTTTGTGTCTCCGCAATCGAAGAACAGGGCTCCGGCAATAATGGCCAAATCCGATACGGGAGCGCCGTCGCGCGCCATCTCGGCTGTCAGCATGGGGGTGTACGGCGCGCATCGCCCGTTATTGCGGCTTGTATACCAGCCCCCGTCATGATGCCACGGCAAAAGCGTCGGTTCGTCGGTGAAAAACCCTTTGATGACTTTGCCGAACCGCCGCTTAAAACGCCGCCTGTATATTTCATGCGTACATTCGATGAATGCCCGGAGCGTTTCGGGATTTAAATAATCAACGCCGAAAATCATACCATTGCCGCTGTGGATGGTGTTTATCCAGAAAAGCGCAACTTCCCCCTCTTTGTCCACCAGCACCCTCTTCTGTTGCTCATCGACACGGTAACAAAGCAGATTCTGCCCTTCATCGGACACTTGCTGCGCGGAAAACAGCTCGCATCCGTCCGGCAGGGCGCTTAAAGGTATATACGCGCCTTCGGGATCCGGCACCGTATGAAATACATCGTATTCGATAAAACGCACCCGGCAGTCCATTCTCCCCGAAACCTTTGTGTTGCCGATACCGCTGGGAAAGAGATTTTCGTCGTAAAACCATATCTCCATGCCATATGTTTCCGCCTCGTTTACCGCGACTTCGACCGCATCCAGCCATTCGTCGGACATATACTGTGTTTCAAGCCCGAAGCGCGCATGGATGAAGAACCCGCCCAACCCCATCAAATGAAAATTTTGAATTTGCGCGGCAATTTCGGAGGCGTCCATTTTGGCGTTCCAAAACCAGAAAGGCTTGACGCCATATTCGGGGGATGGGTTTCGGAAACCTTTCAGAAACTCGGATGTTTGGCCGTTCATATTTACTGTGCCGATATGCAAACTTCGCATTTTTCCAATCCGCCCGATATCGCCGTGAGTTTGATTTCTCCCTTTCCGTCGGATTTCACCACTGCCATCAATTTCCCGTCGTATGCGCTGTGCGTGTTTCCGACATACATTTCTTCCGTCTTCGGGTTCGCCGAACCGACCGCGAGAAGTTTCCCCGCGCCCTCGACTGCGAACGAGACCGTATTTACGGCATTTGTCACGGTTTTGCCGTCGACGTCCGCGATTTCCGCCGTGATATATGACAAATCGCCGTTTGAACCTATAGCATCCCTGTCGGCCGTCAGTTTTATTTTTACTGGAGCTTTTGAGCTCGATAAAATAACCGAATTGTTGTTTGAGTCCACCGCTTTGAGTTCGCCTTTTTTATACGGGACCGTGAAACTTGTTTTGAATTCCTTTAAATCGTTTTTGCCTGCTGATTGTCCGTTTGCAAACAATTCAACCGATTGGGCGGGTGAATAAATATCCACTACAACCGGCGTTCCCTCGGCGATATCGAAGTCCCAGCCCTCTATTCCGTCGTTCCAGCCCCAATATGTGAGTTTTTCCGTTTCGTGCTTATATCTCGTGGGACGTCTTACGAACATTTTGGGCTTGTCCGCAACTTCCCACAGTATATCCCTGTAATACGACTGCGGCCTTTTGAACCCGCACACGTCTATGTCGCCGCAGTACGCCTGGTTCCACGGATAATCCGTCAAATGCCATTCGACTTCGGGACGTTCTTCGGTATAATACGCTTGCCCTATTCCGGCTTCGCCGAGATAATCTATCGCAGTCCAGACAAAATCGCCGATGACGTTCGGGTTTTTGAGCGTCTCTTCCCATGACTGCCATATATCTTTCGGAACGGTTTCGGTCCCGATGATAACCCGGTCGGGATATTTTGTTTTATCCGGTTCATAATCCTTGTGCTGATAGTTATACCCGACAAAATCAAGCGGCGCGACAACGGAATCCGTGCCTTCGATATTTGCCCGAACGCTTTTGTCATAGGGTATCAAGGCTATGCCCACGGGTCTGCTGTCGTCGTATTTTCTTATCGTTTCGGCGAGAAGTTTTGAAGTTTTTGGGGCGCCGCTGCAGCCGCACTGCTCCACTATCTCGTTTCCTATGCTCCAGAATATCACCGACGGGTGATTTCTGTCCCTTAAAACCATGCTTGTTATATCGTGTTCCCAGTCGGTATCGAAATTCATGTGATAGTCAAACTGAGTTTTCGCGCATCTCCACTGGTCGAAAATTTCGTCCATGACGATCATACCGAGCCTGTCGCACGCATCCAGAAAAGCCGGGGCGGGGGGATTATGCGCCGTTCTGACCGCGTTGAACCCGCTCGCTTTTAAAATCTCGATTTTTCTTTCTTCGCTCCTGGCATACGAAGCCGCGCCGAGTATGCCGTTATCGTGATGTATGCAGCCGCCTTTTAACTTCAACGGCCTGCCGTTTAGGATAAAGCCGTTTTTGGCGTCGATCGAAAACGTGCGTATTCCGAAAACCGTTTCGGCCGTGTCGGTTATATCGCCGTTTTTATACAGATTTGTCACAAGCTTATATAAATTCGGGGAATCAATATCCCAGAGTTTCGGGTTTTTTATTTCGATATTGTCCGCCGCGCCGTTTTTAATCGATTTAACCGAAGCCGCAACCGAATTATTCCCCAAATCCGCGATTATATGCTCGATATGATAAACGTCTTTATTCTCTCCGGTCAAGGTGGCCCCTGTCACATTTACGCTTATGACGGCGGCGTTTTCATCGGCGGATATTGTTTTTACATACACGCCGTTTACATTTATATGATTATTTTCCCCGACATACATCCAGGCGTATCTGTAAATCCCGGAACCGCTGTACCAGCGGCTGTTCGGTACCGCCGAATTGTCCGCGATAACTTCCAGGGTGTTTTCTTCGCCGTATTTCATATATTCGTCCAATTCGACGATAAAAGTCGTATAACCGTAATTCTGCCGTTTTATCTTGTTGTTGTTCAGCTTGACTTCTGCGTTTTTATATATCCCCTCAAATTCGACGCAAACGTTTTTGTCTTCCCATTCCCCGGGCGCGAAGAATGTTTTCGCATAATATCCAACGCCGCCGGGGAAATAGCCTCCGTCGCGTTTTGTCAGATTATCCGGCGAGCGTTTCTGTTCAATCATAAAATCATGGGGCAAATCCACTGTTTTTTTTGCGCTCATGCCCATTCCCCAAAAATTAAACGGAATATTGCCGTTTGCGAACTGCCAGTTTTTATTGAAACATATTTTTTCCATACTTATCTGACCCTTTCTTCGAATAAATTTTACTCAAACATTTTTTCGATCATGCTATGATTTGCAAATGGCATCTTCATCGCTTGTTTTTCGTCCATTTCTATCCCGAGCCCGGGCAGGTCGGGGATTTCCACGAATCCGTCTTTGAAACATATCGGAGTTTCAAACAGGCCGTATTTTGACGCGGTCTGCTCCACGGAATATTCCATGATCACCGCGTTGGGCAGGGCCGCCGCGGTTTGCAGCGCGGCCGCGGTACCTACCAGCCCGTGGACGTTGTGCGGCGCGACCGGCAAAAACGCCGCCTGCGCCAATACGCCGATATGATACAGCTCAGTGATACCTCCGCAGTAGCGCACGTCGGGCTGGAGGTAATCCGCCGCGTTTTTGCGGATGACGGCGGCAAAATCGCATTTTCCGTACATGCGCTCGCCCGCCGCGACGGCAATGGGGGATTTTTCCCTCACCTGGGCCAGCGCGTCGATATTTTCCGGCATGACCGGCTCCTCAAAAAACATGGGGTTATAGGGCGCGAGTGTTTCTGCGATCTCTATCGCGGTACGGGTATCGAAACGCCCGTGCCCCTCAATGAGGATATCGACATTGTCGCCGACCGCGTCGCGCACTGCGCATACTTCGGCGGCGGCGTTTTTCAGGACGGATTTTTTTATACTCCACTCCGCTTTGGCGAAAGGATCCCATTTCAAGGCGGTAAAGCCGTCCGAAACGGTTTTTTGGGCCAATGCGGAAAGTTTGTCCGGTGTGTCCGCCCCGAAAAACCAGCGGTTGGCATAGGCGCGGATCTTTGGCCGGAACGCGCCGCCGAGCAGCTTGTGCACCGGCATTTTGAGCAGCTTGCCTTTGATGTCCCACAATGCGGTATCAATGGCGCTCAGCGCCCCGCAAAGCACCGCGCAGCCGCCCCAGTATCCGTTGCGGAAACTTTTGTAAAGATGTACTCCGGTATCAAAGGGGTCTTTCCCGATGTAATAGGGCGCGGTCTCCGCCACGGCGCTGACGACCGTTTTTTCGCGCCCTTCCACCGAACATTCGCCCAATCCGCTGATACCTTCGTCGGTTTCCACTTTGACAAAGACCCAGTTGTCCTGATTTGCCCCCACGGTGAAAGTTTTGATTTTGGTGATTTTCATATTTATCCCCGCCGTTCTTGCTGATTTCAGCTCTATTATACCGCAGTTATATCATTTTGTCAACTCTTTTTTTGCCTGTTGACAAACGCGTTTATTTGTGATAATATATAAAATAAATCGGGAGGCAGGAAAAAATGGGTAGTTTGGAATTTGGCGGAACATACGGGCATTCGCCCGTTGAAAAAATGTTTGGCAAAAAAGATGTTTACGGTGTGGGATTTGACGAAGAGCGCATTGCCAAGAAAAAAATACGGCTCGGCATAATAGGCGCGGGCGGCGTCGCGCAGTCAAAACATATTCCGGCGATAAACCGCCTCAGGACTATATGGGAACCCGTTGAAATCGCCGCTTTTTCGACGAGAAATAAAATTCAGGGCGATAAAATAAGCAGGCTCTGCGGTTATAATTATTATGCCGATTACAAAGATATGCTGGCCGGCGAAGAGCTCGACGGGGTTATCGTGAGTTCCGGCGACGAGGTCCATTTTGAGCATACCCTCGCGTGCTTTGAAAAAAATATCCACGTGATATGCGAAAAGCCGTTGTCCCGCAGTCTCGACGAAGCGAGGCGTATGGTTTCCGAAGCCGAAGAAAAAAATCTTGTGTTTATGACGGTGTCAAACAAAAGATACAGCCCGCCGTATTACAGGGCAAAAGGGCTTATGGACTGCAAAGACGGCAGCATATTCAAAAATCCCGCGATGTTTTGCGGCAAATTCAACCTCGGATATGATTATGTGGATATTCTCGAGGGCGGCACGGTGCATTTATTCGACCTTGCGCGTTATTTGATGGGGGACGTTTTAAGTCTGACTGCCTGCGCGGTCAGGCGTTATGATTTCAACCGAACCGGATATGCTTTTGACAACGGCGTATGCATGCTTGAATTCAAAAGCGGAGCAATCGGGGCGTTATATACTTCAACGTCGGCGCTCAGCCTGAAACCGTGGGAAAGGGTCGAGGTATATTTTGAGAAAGCGTGGTTTTCAGTCGAGGACCAAAGGGATTTGATAATTTATGACAGTGAGGAAGGACCGGCGAAAAGTTTTTCGCCCGTGTTTCCGAACACTCTGATTTTTGACGAGGAGTTCGGAGGATTTATGCCCATGCTTTTGAATTTTATCGAGAGCATAAGGGGAACCGAAAAGCCTCTTGTGACGGGATATGACGGAATGAAAGCGGTCGAGCTTATCGGCGCGTTCTATAAGTCGCTTGATTCGGGCGGGAAAATATATATTTGATCTGCAAGGAGGGAAATCCAAATGCCGGCAATAAAAGAAAAAGCGATTGAGGCAATAAAAACAACAGGCGTTCTGCCCTGCGTAAAACTGCATGAAAAAGGCGATTTTGTCGGGTACGCCAAGGCTATGTACGACGGGGGCGCGAGAGCGGTTGAAATCACCATGACGACTCCCGGAGTCCTTGAAGCAATAGCCGCGATAAGCGGTTACTTCAAAGACCATGACGATAAATTGTACGTCGCGGCGGGAACGGTTCTCGACGCGCCGAGCGCGCGGGAAGTGATCCTGCACGGCGGAAGCGTGCTCGTCAATCCCTGCGTTATTCCGGAAGTCATAGACATGGGCCTGAGATACGGCGTTCCGGTTCTGTCCGGCGCGTTTACCGCTACGGAATGTTTCAACGCCATGCGGGCGGGGGCGTCAATGGTAAAAATTTTTCCCGGCGCTCTCGGCGGCCCTGAATACATGACGAATTTAAAAATGGTGTTCCCCTCTCTCGATTTGATTCCGTCGGGGGGAATAACGCCCGAAAACGCGGGAGATTTTATCAAATGCGGAGCGTGTGCCGTTTCAGGGGCGAGAACGTTCATGGATATGGAAAAGATTGAGCAGTACGGGATTGAATGGGTGACAAAGCAAGTCAAAAAATTTATTGATATTATAAAAGAGGCGAAAAAACATATCAATGTCATACCGTAAGGAAATAAAAAAATTATGTTAAAAAATTTATCGTATCCGCTTGATACCGGCGCTCTCCGTCCGCCGGCAATCCCCGCGGCGGGCCTTGAGGAATTCTTGAGCATTGCAAACGACGGCGCGAGCGTTCAGAAATTATCGGTATATTCCCACACAGGGACACATATCGACACGTCGGCGCATGTTTTTGAACACGGGGTTCATATCACGGATTTCCGGCCCTGTGAACTTGTGTTTGACAAAGTCGGGATTATCTCCATGACACTGCCGGACAATTATGTCATAGAACAATCCGATCTTGAAAAGCATCGGGATATACGGGACATATTGGATAAAAACGAATTTATACTGTTCAATTTCAACTTATACGACAAAAGGTCAAACGACCCCGAAAGTTATATATATAAATCGCCCGGATTTTCGCTTGAAGCCGGAAAATATATCGCCGGTTATAAAAATATAAAAGGCATGGGGACGGATTCGCCGTCCGTGGCGAGCATATACCGGATAGGCGAAACAATGAAAGTACATAACGAATTGCTTGGCGCAAACAACAAGAAATTTATTATCATCGAAGAAATGAAATTGGAAAAAAACGAAAAGGCTCCGCAAAAACTCACCGTCGCCCCGTGGCTTGTCAAAGGAATGCACAGCGGACCTTGTACGGTTATCGGCGAATATCGTTGAATAATTCATAAAAATAAAATTTGGGAGGGTATTTTAAAATGATAAACAAAAAAATAACAGAATGGGACTTGACCGCTCATTATCCGTACACGCCGGTTTTGGGCAAATCTTTGGAAACGGGGGTTATTCCGGGTTCGATTTTCCCCGCTGTAAAAGCTACCGTGCCGGGAAGCATATATATGGACATGTGGAAGGCGGGATATATAAAAGACCCGTACTTCGACATGAATTCGCTGTTATGCGAATGGATTCCCGAACGCTGGTGGATTTACGGCGCGAACGTAAAAATACCGGAAAATTTAAAAGGCCGGAATATATTTGTAACTTTTAAGGGCATAGACTATAAGGCGCGCATTTCTTTCAATAAAAAGGCTGTTACGGATACCCCGCACGAAGGAATGTTTTTGCCCTTTACGGCGAACATCACCGATGCCGCGGATTTTGAAGGCGGCAATAACATTCAAGTGATGCTCTCTAACGCGCCGGACGAAATGGGGCAGATCGGATATACGAGCCGGACATTCACGCAAAAATCGAGATTTACCTACAAGTGGGATTTCTGCACGCGCATGAAAGGCATGGGGCTTTACGACGATGTTTTACTCGAGGATTTCGGCTCGTGCGCGATAAGATACGCCGACATAAAAACCTCGCCTGGCAAAGACAATGAATACAAGATAAATTTCGATTTGGAAATAGAGGCGTTTGGCCCCGGGAAAGTAAATGTGGGGTATGAATTGTATTTCAAAGGCGAGCCGGTATGCGCGGGAGCTTCGGAAAGCGAGTTTGAGCGGGGAAAAAATATTTTTACATCGGAAATAAAAGTGGATAACCCCAAATTGTGGCATGTAAACGGCCACGGTGAGCAGAATTTATACGCGCTGAAAATAAAAATATTCGACGAAGCGGGTTTATCCGACGAGAAAGAATACAAAGTCGGGCTTAAAACTTTGACTTACGAAAGATGCGAAGGGGCAAAAGAGGATTCCCTGCCGTATATTCCGGTGGTAAACGGAAAAAGAATATATATAAAAGGCGTGAATATATCCCCGTTTGACTTGATGTACGGCTGCGTCACCCGCCGTAAATTGGAAAAGCTGCTGCTGCAGGCCAAAAACAGCAATATAAATATGATCAGGGTGAACGGCGTCGGAGCGATAGAGAGCTTTGATTTTTATGATCTGTGCGACGAATACGGCATCATGGTCTGGCAGGATTTTATACAGTCGAGTTCGGGGATCGAAAATGTCCCGTCAAAAATTCCGGAATTTCTGAAACTCTTGGAAAAAGTGGCGACGGAGGCCCTGAAAGTCAAGAGAAATCATGCGTGTCTGACATTCTGGACCGGCGGCAACGAGCTGACGGACAAAAACGGAGTGCCGTCGACTTACGACGATGAAAATATAAAAATGCTCAAAAATCTGTGCGACAGGTTTGACCCGGCGCATTTGATGCTCCCCACCACCGCCTCGGGCCCCAATGAATTTATCGACGTCGTAAACAAAGGCGTGAGCCACGACGTTCACGGGCACTGGAAATACCTCGGAGCTTTTGATCATTATAAATTCTACAACGCCAGCGACAGCCTGTTTCACAGTGAGTTCGGCTGCGACGGCATGACAAATTATGACAATTTCGGGAAATTTTTGTCGAGGGAACATCATAAGGTTTTCAGCATGTCCGAAAATCACGTTTGGCGGCATCACGGGGAATGGTGGGATACCCTGGCAAGGGACACCGCGATATTCGGTGAATTTGACAAAGACGATTTATTGACGTTTGTAAAAGTCAGTCAAATGATACAGGCCGAGGGCATAAGATATATACTCGACGCGAACAGGCGCAGAAAATTCCAAAACGCCGGAAGCATGATCTGGCAGTATAACGAGCCTTATCCGAATGTCTCGTGTACGTCTTTGATAGATTACTGGGGAGACCCGAAAGCCGCGCTTGATTACGTCGCACAGAGCTACAGAATGAGGAACCTGAGCTTAAAACACGAGTCGTTGGTCTACAGCAAAGGCGATATATTCAAAGGCGAGGTTTACATCGTCAATGATTCCGGCAAATTCCGCGCCGATATAGATATCAAAGTTTACAGCGAGGACAAAAATATAATTCTGAACCGGACAAAACAAGCGGAAGTCGGCGAAAACGGCGCGTTGAAGATAGCGGACATAGAGTTTGAGATGGGCGATTCGCCGTGCTATCACGTCGATTTGACGCTCGACGACGAAAAAGGGAAAATTACGTCGGGCTATTTCTTCTTGGTCAAGGGCGAGAACGGGTTCTGTGATAAAAATCCCGTGATAAAACTTTATGATTCCCGTGTAAAATAGGGGGAATTTTAAAATGGAATATATAAATATCTGCGAGCAAATGCTCGAAGCGTGCAAATGGATCACAAAAAAGAATCTCGTATACAGCACATGGGGAAACATCAGCGTAAGATACAAAGAGGGCCTTATTCTCACCCCGAGCAAAATGGATTATGAACTGATGACGCCGGACGATATGGTCGGAATGGATTTCGACGGAAACATCACAAAAGGGCATAACGTTCCCACGTCGGAGCGGCATATACACAGGCTCATCATGAAAAACCGCCCGGATATAAATTCCGTCGTCCACACCCATTCGCCATACGCGTGCGCGGCGGCCGCGGCGGGAATGAATATCCCCGCGCTTATAGAGGAAAACGCGCAGCTTATCGGGGGAACGGTTTTGTGCACGCCTTATTATATATCCGGCGGCAATCATCTTGAGCTCGCCGAGCTGACGGCGAAAACTTTGGGAAATTACGTGAATGCCGTATTGATAAAAAATCACGGGCCCGTCGCCTGCGGCAGGACGCTTGAAGAGGCATTGTACGCCTGCCTTGTCGTGGAAAAAGCGGCGCAGATGGCGCTCTTACTCAAAAATCCCGACGGTTTCGCCATTCCCGGCGAATTTGTCAGAGAAGAACGGGAACGGTTTTTGTATAAATACGGAAAGGAATAATTTTTTCATGAAAGTCGTCACGATGGGCGAGATGATGATCAGGCTCATGCCGCCCGGACATTTGCGCATTGAGCAGGCGTCGGGATTCGAGGCTTACTGGGGCGGAGACGAAGCTATCGTCTCCGCGTCCCTTGCGAGATTCGGGTTGCCGTCGGCTTATGTCACGCGTTTGCCGGAGAATTTGCTCGGGGACATCGCCGTCGCGAAACTGCGCGGGCAGGGCGTCGACACTTCGCTTATTCTGCGCGGCGGGCCGCGAATGGGCATAAATTTTTATGAAAACGGCGCGTCCGCGCGCGCGCCGCAGGTCATATACGACCGTTCTCATTCGGCCATATCGGAGGCCCATGCAAACGATTTCGATTTCGAAAGGATTTTTGACGGCGTCGGTTGGTTTCACGTGTCGGGGATCACCCCGGCTTTGTCGGAATCTATGGCGGAAGCCGTATATACGGCGTTGTCAGAAGCGCGCAAACGCAATATAACGACAAGCGTGGATTTGAATTACAGGAGCAAACTGTGGAATCCGGATAAAGCGCGCTTGGTTATGATTCCGATGATGGAACATACGGATATATTGATAGGCAGCGCTTCGCATACCGACATTATGCTCGACATAAAGCCCGACGGCGTATCCGATTCCTCCGCGCCGCTTACTCCGGAGCGCTATGATTCTTTGTTCGCAAAACTGCGCGGGCGTTTTGGGTTTAAGCTGATCGCTTTTACACAGCGCGAAAATATTTCCGCCTCCGACAACGGCTGGTCCGGAATGTTATATGACGGCGTGAATACATACCGTTCAAGGCATTATGAGCTGCATCTTGTGGACAGGGGCGGCGGCGGGGCGTCATTTTCCGCCGGAATCATATTTGGCGTCGGCACAAATATGACATATCGCGATACGGTGGAATTCGCAGCGGCGGCCTCCGCGTTAAAACAGACGATAACGGGTGATTTTAATCTTGTCAGTTTATCGGAAGTCCGCCATCTTATGGATGACGTTTCGGGACGCGTGCGGCGGTGACGGATATTTATAAATACTAATCAATCTTACAAAAGGAGATTATGTGGTATTTCAAGAAACATCGCAATATCAGCATGTTTTTATATATTTAGGTCGGGAAGGTTCTGATATTATTGCGTTGGATTGTAATAATAATCAAAATTCTGCCGAAAATATTGAGATAATCCGTTGGGATAGCAAATATGACGCTACAACAGTAAAAAATAACCTGATAATGATTAGAAAACATCCCTAAATTTTTATATTAGAATTTATTTGCAAATTGGAAATAATTGATTTAATCCGCATGGTAATTGTCAGGGAGGATCAAAAAATCGATACGCACCGTATCAACCCGATCTGTGCCAGTATACAAACGAATCATGTATGGCCGCGCCAAAATCGACTTTTTGAGGGGCAAAATTCTCAACGCCAAATAATCCTCTACACCTTTTTGCGGTTGATCCAAATTCGTATTACAGTATGCAAACCCCCAATTCTACCAGCACTTTTTGATATCGCTTCAAAATTTTGCATATTTCCACTAATTTGCCTCTTCTTGGATATATATTCATGCCTTTTTTAATATTAAAATTTTTTGTTCTTCATAAATTTACAAAATAATGCAGAAAATATCAGGACAATATGCTACTCTATAATACAACATAAAAAAAGCAGGTGATTGAAATGTCAGTATATACGCGACAAGTCAATATTTTAATGGAACGGTTGCCGGAAATCGAGCAACAATTTATTGTTGAGTTTATAAAAAAAATAAGCCGAAACAATAAATTTTCAGACACAGACACATTGAATCTTGAACTAATCAATCGGAAACAGATCGAAACAATAAAAAATATCATGGAGACCCTTAATGCGGTTGAAACAATTGCCGATGACGAGCTGGACGGGATTTTAACGCAAGGAATAACTTTCAGAAGTGCGGAGGAGTTGGATTTATTGTGATTTACGCATTAGACAGCGATACTGTTTCCTATTTTCTCAAAAACAACAGAGACATACAAGAAAAATTAAAAAATATCCTGTACGAAAATAATATTTATTCCATTCCGCCGTTGGTTTACTATGAAGTGAAACGCTGGCTTGTTTTAAGAAAAGCAAATACGCAATTGAAAGCGTTTACGGAATTATATCAAGCCAGCATCAAAAATGAAATGACATTTGAAATATGGGAAAAAGCGGTTGAACTGTATGTACGGCTGACATCACAGGGAACACCGATAGGCAAAGACGGGAAAGAAGCAGATATTTTTACAGCGGCATTTTGTATAGTCAATAATTACGTATTGGTTACAAATAACACAAAGCATTTTTCAAACATAAAAGAATTAAAAACAGTTAATTGGAAAGGCGATACATAAATTGCCGAATTGCATAAAAAAAATATGATTTTACCCCCTTGACAAAATCTTTTTTATATGCTACAATGTAAGCCATAAACAAACGGCCGTGATAAAGCGCGGCAAAAAGGAGTGTGCTAAATGAAAAGAATTGATATGAGGTCGATTACAAATTGAATAACCGGCGGCGCGTTTTACGCGATTGAGCGTTGTGCCGCAAAAAAGTAACCTTTTCGTGAAAACTGTATAAATGTGAAATGTATATGGTGACACACTTCAGGGTGTGTTATTTTTGTGCCCAAATTAAAAAACAACGAATTGAACTCGGAGGGGATAAGTCATAGAAATGATTAATTTGACAGATTACGGATTTATGCCGGATACAATGCCAAAGGATATAAAAAGCCTTCCCGCCCGCGTCACGGCGGCGCATAGGGACAGGTATGAAATCGTCTGCAAATACGGACAAATTTACGCGAAACTCAAAACGAGCGTCTATTATAACAACAGCGGCGAAAATTTTCCCACTACGGGCGATTTTGTACTTTTCAACCACATACCCGAAAGCGACAGCGTGATCGTGAAAACGCTGGAGCGAAAATCATTGTTTTCGCGTCTCGAACCCGGACCGATTCCCAGGCAGCAGGCGATAGCCGCCAATTTCGACTATGTTTTTATCATGGCTTCTCTCAACCATGATTTCAATATACGGCGAATCGAGCGCTATCTCGCAATTGCGAACCAGAGCGGAGGCGTCCCCGTGGTGGTTTTGACAAAAGCGGATCTGGCCGGTGATTTTTCGGCGCGGCTCAGAGAGACGGAAGATATCGCGGCGGGCGCGGCCGTACACGCGGTCAGCGCGGTGACGGGTTTTGGCACGGAAACGCTCGCGCAATACTTTAAACCGGGCAAAACGATAGTGTTTTTGGGTTCGTCGGGCGTCGGGAAATCGAGCCTCGTCAACGCGCTGGCAGGCGAGGATATTATGGCGGTGAACGCGATGAGAAACGTCGACGCGAGCAAGGGCCGGCACACGACTACGCACCGCCAGTTGGTCATGCTCTCCGGCGGTGTTATGGTCATCGACACGCCGGGTATGCGCGAGCTCGCCATGATAGACATTTCGGAAAATCTGGCCGGGTCATTTGCCGATGTGGAGCAGTTTCTCGGAAAATGCAAATTTAACGACTGCGGGCATCAAAGCGAACCGGGCTGCGCGGTAAAAGCCGCCATTGAAAACGGCCGGCTTTCGCCCAAACGCTGGGAAAGTTATCAAAATCTCGACAATGAAGCAAAACACGGCGTGCAACGGCAAAATTCCAAAAAAGGCAAAAAAATCAAAGAAAGGGGCGGAATATATGACGAAGAATAAAAAAATCGGTTTTATCGGTTTGTAAACTTTTTTTCGAGATGAAAAAAATATTGCATTGCGCAAAAAAATGTGCTATACTGTATAAAATCTATATGAGGATGGTGGGCAGAAAAGCAAAATGGAAAACACGACAAACTTATTGTTGAGGTATATCTCAACAACTCCGCAGGACAGGTTGGACGCGGGGGCCGTTTCTTTTTTGGCGAATTATGAAAAAACAAAAGAGATTTCCCCCGAAATAGCAGACTGTATCCTCAATGAGTTAAAAGACCAGCGGTCGAACTTGAAACTCATAGCGAGCGAAAATTATTGTTCCCTTTCCGTTCAGGCCGCAATGGGTAATTTACTCACGGATAAATACTCCGAAGGGTACCCTTATCACAGGTTTTACGCGGGCTGCGACAATGTCGACAAAATCGAGGATGAAGCGGTCAAGCTCGCCTGCGAATTGTTTTCCGCAGAACACGCTTATGTTCAGCCCCACTCCGGGGCGGATGCCAATATGGTCGCGTTTTTGACGATATTGTCCGCAAAAGTGGAACACCGCTTGATGGAAGAAATGGGCCAAGCAGATGTCGCCAAAATGGAAAAGGACGATTTTAACAAAATAAGAGAGGCCTACGGCAGGCAAAAGCTGATGGCTCTCGATTATTATTCGGGCGGCCATTTGACGCACGGATACCGCCGCAATTTTTCGAGCATCCTGTTTGACGCGCACACATATACGGTCAATAAAGAAACAAATCGGCTTGAGACGGACGAAATCCGAAAACAGCTTCACGAAGTCAAGCCGCTTATTTTCATGGCGGGCTACAGCGCGTATTCACGCAAGATCAATTTTGCCGAAATGAGGGAACTCGCCGATGAAGTCGGAGCCGTGTTTTTGGTGGACATGGCGCATTTCGCGGGATTGGTGGCAGGCGGCGTTTTTGCGGGGGACTATAACCCTGTGCCGTTCGCGCATGTGGTTACATCGACGACGCACAAAACGCTGAGAGGGCCAAGAGGCGGTATCGTGCTTTGCAAAAAAGAATTTGCCGAATTTTTGAACAAGGGCTGCCCGGCATTTTTAGGCGGTCCCCTGCCGCATATCATGGCGGCGAAAGCGGTTGCCTTTAAAGAAGCCCTGTCCCCGCAGTTTAAAAAATACGCAGCCGGCATCACAAAAAACGCGCAGGCGCTGGCACAGGCTCTGATCGGCTGCGGGGCGGAGATTCTGACCGGCGGAACGGACAACCACCTTATGCTGCTTGATGTGCAAAAAACTTACGGGCTCACGGGCAGACAGGCGGAATCGGCCCTCAGGGCGAGCGGGGTCACGCTGAATCGGAACGCGCTGCCATTTGATATAAACGGCCCATGGTATACAAGCGGTCTGCGAATAGGCACACCGGCAGTGACGACACTTGGCATGTCTGCAAATGAAATGGAAAATATAGCCGTCATTATCGATAACATATTGAAAAATACAAAGCCATATCCGAACAGCAAGGCAAAATTCGAGACAGACGGCTCCGTGTCCGAAAAATCAAAGAAACAGGTTCAGGAAATGCTTTCGCGCTTCCCGCTTTACCCGGAAATAACAATCTAAAGCATGGTAAAATATTTTAGCTGCTCGCGCTGTTATATTTTTTCATACCCAAGCGGAGGGTTATGACTGCCAGAACAGAAAACATAATTCCCGTGCCCAAATAGCACAGCATTTCAAATACGGTGCATTTTTGCAGTAATACCGCCGCAGGCGCGTTTATCATCGGAATGGCGGGGAGTATAAAAACAAAAATGCTTCTGACATATTTATTGGAGAATATTTCTTTGGGTCTGGTTGACGCGCTTTCAACCATGCCGCATATATTATCCAATCCGCCTACCCGTATAAATATGAAGGCAAGCGAGTCAACCAGCATTCTGAACGCCGTCATCACCATGACGCCGTTGATGACAAAAACAATATACAGCAATATTTGAATGATTCCGGCCTGCGATTCCAAATGACTCATCTGAACGAATAATATAACCGCCAACGCTGAAATCGAAAACAGACAAGACGTATCGATAGAGCCGGTATTTATCTGAAACATCAGATTCAGCGGCTTGAGAATCGTCCTGTCAAAACCGCCGTTTGCTATTCCGTTCAGGAATCTGTCCTGATTCGGGGATATCACAGACCAAAAAATATATCCTACTATCTGTGACGTGCAAACTAAAATTATCATCTCATGCTTGTTCCAACCGGCGATACTGTCGACTTGCCCGTAGATAAGCTCCATAGCTATAATGCCCAGCATCGCGTTCAGAATATTTTGTATAACCATCAGCATAAAATTGATTCTGTATATCGCCGCCGACATGACGGCCAATTTAAAATGCATTCCAAAAAGTTTAAAATATTTTATCATTGCCGTTACCCTCCCACAGACGAATATCTTTTTATGCCGATTTTAAAAATAATTTTGTTCAGCGCCAGCAAAATAACAACCCAAAGAGAGTGCGCAATCAATAGTTTGATCAGCGTATTCGAGTCAAATAAACCCAGATATATTTTGGCGGGCAGATAACCCCATGAGGCGAACGGCGTTCTTTCCAGTACAAAAATGCTCCATTCGGGGAAAAAGTCGAGCGGTATGAACATTCCCGAAAATAAATTCAACAGTACCGCAAGCGACCACATGACGGCGGCGGCATTTTCGAGCCAAAACGCCATATATCCTAAAATCGACGTCAAAAGCTGGCTTGTAAGCGTTGAAATTATCAGGAATAAAATTAAAAATATTAAATTGATAAGATTTATGTTCCACGTAAGATATTTCGCGATAAACGGCATAGCCGCCAGTACAAACAATGTCTGCGGCAGCATGGAAGTAAAGCTGCCCGATAAATTTTTAAAATACATATAAATATTTATGCTGTACGGTTTTAATAAAACCTGACCGAGTGAACCGCCCTTGATCATCCCTACATAATCGGAACCGTAAGAGCCGAGAATAAAATGCCTGAAAAGCCTGTTGATCAGATAATATGTCACCATCGACGACAGCGTATATCCGTTCAGCGTTTTTTCGAAATCTCCCGTGTAAATCAAACTCCAGAAAATCATCTCGATGAAAAGACCTGTATTTCCGAAAATCAAACCTGTAACCGTGTCAAAACGATAATTAAAAGAATGCAAAAAGTACATTTTGAATCCGTATAAATATTTTCTCATGTTCATTATTTCTCCCTGTTCATCATTTCAAGTATAATTTCCTTGAACGGCATATCCGGGCGCTTGATTTCCTCTATACCGATGTCAAACGCTTTTTTTCCGTGATTCAGCAATATAACGCGGTCGCAGGTTTCCTCTATATCGTCCATGTAATGGCTTGTGATTATCATCGTTACATTCTTTCGGGTTCTGTACTCTTTCAAAAATTTTCTGACGGCAATCTGGCTGCCTAAGTCAAGCCCGATGGTCGGTTCATCGAGAAACACGATTTCGGGCGAATACAAAAAACTGTTTATCAGTTCCATTTTCATGCGTTCGCCAAGCGACAGCCGCCTTATCTGCGTATTGAGCAAATGCGAAACATCCAACAGCCCGGACAACATTTCAATGTTCTCTCTGTATTCGGCGTCGGGGACGTCATAGACAAGCTGCTGATACCGGAAGGAGTCAATTGCGGGCAGATCCCAATTTATTTCGTTTTTGTTGCCCATGATGAAACACAACTTTTTGAGGAATGCTTTTTTTCTCTGCGTCGGTACATAACCCGCAATAGTGACTGTGCCGGATGTCGGATACAAGATGCCTGCGAGCATTTTCAGAGTGGTGGTCTTACCCGCGCCGTTTTCGCCGAGCAAGCCGACGATTTCACCTTGATTAACCGAAAAGCTGATATTATCGACCGCTTTTTTGTCGATATATTTACGGTTAAATAAGTCTTTTACCGTATTTTTTAACCCCTCCGGTTTTTCGTGTACGCGATAAATTTTTGACAGATTTTCTGCATCGACCGTTTTGTTCATTTTTTTGATTTCTCCCTTTTGTAAAAATAAAAACAGCGATGCTCGGTGCCCACAAAAAAGACACTTCACATCGCTGAAAATCATTATTGATTATCAACGCTATTAAATTTTTTTCGGAAAATTTATTGGTGCGGGAGATGGGACTTGAACCCACACACCTGTTACAGCGCCAGAACCTGAATCTGGTGCGTCTGCCATTCCGCCACTCCCGCGCCTTCAACCGAAAACCCATGCGATAAATATCCCGGGTTTCCGTATGGTGCGAGAGACGGGACTTGAACCCGTATGTCAAAGACGCACGCCCCTCAAGAGGCGTTGGACTTGGTGATTTTATTATCGCTCTCCGTCATGCCCGCAACCATTAATTCATTC
>WQXD01000028.1 GCA_009785015.1 Oscillospiraceae bacterium
CGTTTTGGTGTTTTTATCGAACGAATACCAATCAAACCAGTCATAAACAAGACACGGGTCTCAAACTATGGAATTGAATATGATATCGAGCATTTCGCGGGATTCGTCGTCGCGCGCGAATTTACACGTGAGCTGCACGTCGTAATACGCGGGGATCACGGTGTACCTGCTCTCGGCGGCTATGGCCTCGAGCATGAAGCCGATTCTGTCCAGAGTGACATCATCGTGAAACGCCGGAATTGCCAGCGCACACCCGTGTACCCAATGTCCATATTCGCTTTGATGCTCGTCGAGCTTTGGCATGGGCAGGATGCCGAAATCTGTCTCCATTCCGCGCAGGCGCTCGACGGCCCGCAGATACCCGAGGAGAAACAGACTTCTGCCTTCATCAAACACGCGTTCGAACACGCCGTTTCCGCTGCTGAGCGTACTACCAGGCGGCAACCACTTATATCTGGCGCGCAAAAAGTCTGTATAGGCCTCTATCGCCGTGAACGTCTGTTCGCTGGCGAACGTCATAAAGGGCAAGTCATCCTCGTCTTTTTCGGCAAAACGCACCCCCAGCGCCAACCACGCATAAGGCTCAAAAGCGCCCGGCAGATAACCGAATCTGTCGGTTTCGCTGTCCATTCTCAGGCTCATCCGCAAAAAGCCGTTGATAAAAAAGTGTTGACAAAGGCCAAAAAAGATGATACAATTAGACTAATACAAAACAAATGGAAGGCAGAAAAAAATGAGTGGCATGAAAATGCTCGAAATAGGTAAATTTTACCCAAAAAAATTGCCGATAGTAAAAATAAGAGAAATAGATAGGCAACTAATCATAGAAATGGAATCACGAAGCAGAATGGTCAAATGTGATAAATGCGGACACGAAATGATGAAACGACATGGAACATACATACGCACGGTCCAAGATTTGCCGATACTGGGAAAAAATGTGGAGTTAAAGATAAAATCATATGAATACTATTGTTCGGAGTCGGAATGCGGTAAAAAAGTATTTAGCGAGACATATGATGGATTTTTGAGCAAATACCGCCGAATGACAACAAGGTGTGAGGAATTGGTGCGAATGCTGGGTATGGAAACGAGCAGCGAAGGAGCGGCCCGGATATGCGAAACGATGGGGATAAAAACAAGCGGAGACACAATAATCCGGATGATAAGGGAATATGCGGAGGAAGAAGGAGCACCGGAATGTGGGGAAACAATAGGCGTTGACGATTTTGCGTACAAAAAAGGACAAAGATATTGTACGGTAGTATGCGACGAGGAAAGCGGCCGGGCGGTAGCGGTATTAGAAGGGCGTGACGGTGAAAAATTAAAAGAATGGCTGGGTCAAAACAAACAGGTAAAAAAGATTACACGCGACCGAGCGGGGGCATATGCGGCGGCGATAACGGCAGTAATACCGGAGGCAATGCAGATAGCGGATCGATTTCACCTGCACCAGAATCTGATGGAAGCGGTAAAGGAAGCGATAAAGAGTGTGATACCGAATGAGATAGAGATACCAAATACTCAAGTAGAATTAGTAAGTCAGGTGAATTGTGATGTTGAAAATAACATGAAAAACAAACCATATATGGGCGATGCAAAAGAAACAATAAATGAGGACAAAGAAATCACAACAAATGAAAAAAAACGAAAGATGGAGAAAGAAGCAAATCAGAACAACGAAGATATGAAAGTATAGTGAGGATACGTAAGTATCTTGAAGAAGGGTACACAGCAGATCGGATATGTGCAATGCTGCATACGACACACAACCGGATACGGAGATATGCAACAGGGGATCCGGATAAGTTGTGCCGATTCAATAGAGGGACAAGGAAGAGATTGAATTACGATAAATACCGAGAAGAGATAATAGGATATTTACGAGAAAATATGTCATACACGGCGATATGCGCGCAAATAATGTCAGAGGGATATAATGGTAAGATAGACCAATTGAGGAAATACTGCCAGAAGTTGATAGTCGAGCTGTGCATAGAGCACAATTCGAGGAAAAATCCAGCGGGGGTGTACATAAAGAAAGGGCAGGAAAGCAAAGTACACTATGTGACGAGCAAAGAGATATTCAGATATCTGTGGTCGGGCGTAGAGATAGGGGAAAGCGATAAAAACTATATATTTCAAAAATACCCAGAACTGGAGGAGATGCAATTGGCGATAATGGAGTTCAGGGCAATCTACGCCGAAAAAGATGGGGCGAAGATGGAGCGGTACATCGAGAGGTACAAAGAGTCAACGGTCGAGGCCATGAAATCGTTCGCGTCGGGGCTTTTGCTGGACAAGGAAGCGGTCAAAAATTCTGTCGTGAGCGAGCTGAGCAACGGATTCGTGGAGGGCATCAACACCAAGATCAAGCTCATCAAACGCGTCATGTACGGCAGGGCCAAGCTCGATCTCCTGTCCGCCAAAATCATCCATGCTTACTGACCATTTTTCCTACCTTTACGGCTTTTTGCGGATGAGCCACCAAAAGCAATATGAGCAGCGCGGGTACAGCGTTCAATTTCATAAAATTTCCTCCCTTCCGCCGATGCCGCAGGCGGCAGAATAATAAAATATCATCGCTTTGGGAGCGCTTTCGATACGAATGCAAAGTCCTTCTTCCGCCAGCTGCTTACCGGTCATTGTGAGCGCACCGCCGTCGAAGTTCTCGATTTTATAGAGCGTATCGGGGTCAAGTCCGCGCAATTTATGTACGGCTTCCATCTGTTTGCAGTCGGCGCGCCGGAACGCCTGCACGCAGCCTTTGTCCCCGTGATGAAACTGCCATGCCATATAACCGTCCGGCGCAATTGAGTACGGCGTAAGCGGATAATAATCGCCGTTCAGGATTACAGGGGAGATTGTCCGCCATTCACGGATCAATCTTCTTATCGTTTCGTAATCCGGAGTCTGAGTTATCGAATCCAATCCAACGGTAAATTCCGCAACCATCAAAGAGCGTATGGAATATTCGTCAAATTTCAATTCGCCGGTGCCGTTGAACGGTACGAGGAAACTCAGCCCGTAAGTCTGCCCCTGATTGGAATCGGCATTGAATGTGTAGTCGCTTCGCAGCAGGGACACGGAACGTTTCAGCGTCTCTATGTCCAGACGGCGGCCGCCGGAGGCGCAGGTGTCAATATACATGCCGTTGTTCGCCGCAATCAAATCGTCCCAGAATCTCAGATATGCCGTTATATGTTTGATTTCGGAGACGCCGCGCCTGTTGGGAGCGTCTAATTTTTTCCAGTACATGAGGGGATCTATATTAAAATCCTGGCGATATACGTCTATTTTATTGTCCCGCAGGATTTGGCCTATTTTGCCGGTGATCCATTCGCGGCATTCGTCGATGTCAAGACGGAGCAATCCCCCTTCGCCTTCATTTAATGTCGTCACCCACTCGGGCTTGTTTTCATATATCCAGGTGCCCGGCGCCACGCGTTCCGGTTCAAACCAAACCAGACTGTTGACGCCCATGTCGTGGCAAAAATCGGTCACCTCGCGCAAACCCTTGGGAAAACGCCGGGGATCCGTTTCCCATGTGCCTACTTTCGGCCAGTTGTCATCGCAGATATACCATCCGGCGTCTTCCCACCAATAATCGATTTTAATGCCGTTTGCCGGATAATTCGCAAGATATTTCATCTCGGTCTCGGCGTTTGTGATGATACCCGGATAATGGTTGCCGTGGCACGCGCTGATCTGGGGCTGCATTTCGCGGCCGAAGGCTTTCGGCTGATTGTGCGCCCGCATAAATCTGCGCCAAAGGTTCTGTCCGTCATAGAAATCGCCGCTGTAAAACAGCAGCACAATTCGCGGCGAACGCAAAGTCTCGCCCGGATATACGGTAAAATGCGTATCCTCCTGCCCGGCTTTGGCCGATATGCCGTAAACACGGTCTGTATGCGCGAAGCCGGCCGCCCATTGCCCGGGCCAGCCGATTGCCATCGCAACTCCGTTATCGGCGCCTTGAAGGGTAAAGTAGGGCATATATGCGTTCGAGCTCCTGCCTCCCGAGGTTTTGATTTCGCGGCTGACGCCCCATTGCAGAGAATCGCAGTGCGGTTCAAAGTCGCCGGCGGTACACGGGCTTCCGGTATAATAATGTAATTCCGGGCAGAAATGACTCTCCATATTGCCTGCGGCTAAAGTCAATTCGGCGTCTAAAGGTAAAACATCGCTGATAATCGGCGTGTCGACGGCGCTTTCGCTGCCAAAATACAGCGTCCAGTCCACGGCGTCGAACCCGCTGTACTCGATTACGCTGCAGGTGACGCATAACCCGGTTTCTTTGCATCTGTAGATAAAACAATGTTCTGCTCCGGCATCGGCCTCTTTTGTTTCAAAGGTCATTTCAAATCCACCCATGATTTCCGACGACGGTTTGCCTTTGTATTTAAACGAAAAAGGCAAATTCTCCGTGCTCATAAAAGTTTTTTGAATAAAATCTTTTCCTTTTTGATTTTGGCGCATAATCTTTTCCCTTTCATTACGATATTAAACGATATTAATACTTCAAATATTATTATATTATACCGGTATAAATATGTCAACAGCATTTGCGGACCAAATCGGAAAAATGTTCTTGACATAACAAAACGCACATTGTATAATGGAAAAAAAGAATTTTGCGCAAAAGGAAGATATATCATGCCTATAATCGAACTTAAAGAACTTACGCGGGATTTTGAGTATTATGAAAAAACCGCCGGGCTCAAAGGGTCGCTGAAAAACCTTTTTGCCCGTGAAAAAATTATACGCCGCGCGGTTTCGGGCGTCAGCTTCACTATTGAGGCCGGAGAAATTGTCGGATTTATCGGACCCAACGGCGCGGGAAAATCCACCACGCTCAAAATGCTTTCCGGCATACTGTACCCGACGTCCGGCGAAGCGAAAGTCAACGGCTACGTGCCCTGGGAACGCAAGGAAGTTTTCAAGCGGTCGTTTGCGCTCGTGGCCGGGCAGAAATCCCAGCTGTGGATAGATCTGCCGGCAATCGAATCTCTGCGCCTCAATAAATATATATACGAAATACCCGACGATATTTACAAATCCACCGTGGGCGAACTGACCGAAATGCTCGGAGTAGGGGATTTGCTCAACGTACAGGTTCGCCGCCTTTCGCTGGGCGAACGCATGAAAATGGAACTTATTGCGGCGCTGCTGCACAAACCGTCCGTGTTTTTACTCGATGAGCCGACGATCGGCTTGGATATTTTGTCCCAGCAGGCAATACGGGGCTATCTGAAAGAATACAACCGCAATACCGGAGCCACTATATTGCTGACCAGCCATTATACCAAGGATATCGAGGAACTGTGCGACCATACCATCATCATCAACAGGGGAAAAAAGGTGTACGACGGCTCTATCGGCGGTCTGCGAAAATACAACAGCGGCAATAAAGCCGTGATTCTGAATTTCAGGGAAAAAGTAGACCCCGCCGTTCTCGCCGGATACGGATATATACTCGAAAGCGAACAAAACAAAGTCACCCTTGAAATACCGCAGGATAAGTTAAACGGCGTACTGCCCCATATACTGGCGTCGTTTCCCATTGATGATTTTACCATAGAAAACCTGCCCTTGGAAAAGGTTATTGAGTCGATTTACAAGGAGGAATGAATTTAAAATGCAAAAATATAAGGCGTCGTTTTTGATGGGTTTGCAGCGTTCGCTGGAGTACCGTTTTGAGTTTTTTGTGGGGATACTCAGTACGCTGTTTCCCATTTTGATTCAAGTGTTTTTATGGAGCGCCATATACGGCGGAACCGGGCAGGATACCATGTACGGCTATGATTTCGCGCAGATGCTGGCTTATGTGGCAATAGCGGGCGCAGTCGGGAAATTTGTCGTCACGGGCGTGGAGGAAATGGTGAACAGCGACATCCACACCGGCGGGCTCTCGGTGTACATCGTCAAACCGGTCAAGTATATTCCGTTCAGATTCTTTCAGGCTATGGGGCAAAAATTTGCCTCCACCGTAACCATGCTCATATTTACCGCCGTTTCGATCGCCGCGCTGGTATTGACTGTGGGATTTGAAATCCGGCTGTATGCCGTGTGCCTGTTTATACCCGCGCTGCTGCTGGCTATGCTGGTAAACTTCTTTATCTTTTTTATCGTGAGCATATCCGCATTTTGGCTTACGGAAGTCGGCCGCTTTTTCCACGCGCTGCAAATCAGCGTCATGGTTGCAAGCGGCGGCGTGTTTCCGATTACGGTATTCGGCAGCACATATGCGGCGGTGTCCCGTTTTCTGCCCTTTCAATACACGTCGTATTTTCCGATCAGCGTTATGACCGGCGCGCTGACAATTGCGGAAGTTCTGGGCGGCATGTGCGTGCAGCTCGTATGGATTCTCGTTTTGATGGTTTTGTCCGATGTTTTTTGGCGCGCCGGGCTCAAACGCTATGTCGCGGTGGGAGGTTAAATGTTTATGAAGCGTATTATCGGACGGGTAGGATACTACATAAAACTGCTTTTCGCGTTTATGCGGATTTCTCTGCTCAGCCAGCTCGAATACAGGCTGAACTTTATCTCCGGTATAGCCGTCGAATCGGCTTATATGTGCATAAAACTGACTTATCTGGTGGTGGTCATGCGTTCGGGCGTCAATATAGGCGCGCTGACGCCGGATATGGTCATGGTATTCATCGGCACATATTGTTTTATGACCGGTATGCTGTGTTTTTTTTGGAGCATTGCGGGAATACCGCACAAAGTATTGGCGGGGAATTTGGATATGATGATAGTCAAACCCGGCTCTCTGATGTTTATGCTCACTTTCGGCGGCTTCGATTTTGCGATGACGGTTCCAAACTGCACCGTGGGCATAACGCTCATATGCGTCGGCTGGAGCAGGGCAAATATACCCGTTACGGCCGAATCGGCGGGAGGCTTCCTGTTTTTTATTCTCATGGGAATAGTTCTGACATATGCTTTCATGGTCATACAGGCGCTGCTTGTTTTTTGGGTTACGGCGATAAACGGGACATATGCCGTGGCTTTCGCCTTATGGGACTTCAACAATATGCCCATGGCATTATACGGCAAGGCGGTTCAGCGGATCGGGACGTTTGTCATACCGATTTTCATGATTACAAACTGGGCCGGATTGTTTGTGCTGAAGCAGCTCACAGCTTTGGAAATCCTCTGGGGGATTGCCGCGCCGATTGCGGTAATACTTTTGACCCGGCTCATGTGGAAACGCGGAATGAAAAGGTACATAAGCGCCAACGGTTGAGTCAAATGAGCGATAAAATAAATATTTAACAGAAAGGGCACATTTCTGTCGCATTTTAAAATACAAATTTATGATATAATCTATAATAATATTTATTTTAAGAAAAAGGAGTATTTCTATGAAAAAATATCTGAAATTTATCGCGTTTTTTCTGATCATGCTGACACTTGCGTCAATGGCTGCAGGCTGCGCGCCCGGCGGCGAAAAACTGGCAAGCATAAAAGAATCGGGCAAATTAACGGTCTACACCGACCCAAACTTCCCTCCGTTTGAGTTTATAGGCGCCGACGGAATTATCGGCGTCGATATGGAAATAGGAAAAGCCATCGCGGATGAACTCGGCGTCGATATGGTCATTGTGGAATCGGAATTTGACGCGATACTGATGGCGATCAAAGGCGGCAAAGGCGATATAGCGATTACGGGCATGACTATCAAGGATGACCGCAAAGAAAGCGTGGATTTTTCGATTCCGTATATAAATTCCGTCCAGTATCTGATTTTACCTGAAGAGTCCAATATAGAATTTATGGAAGACCTCGCCGGGAAAACAGTGGGCGTGGCTTTGGGGTATACCGGACAGTTTTTGATGGAGGATGAATTGGATGCGGACATAGACGGCGTTTTGGCGGGTTCGGGAACGGAAATCAAAGAATATCCCAGCGCCATGGAAGCAATGCTCGATATGCAGAACAAAAGAACCGACGCGGTTGTCATGGACGAATACGTCGCCAAAAACATAGCGGCAAACAACTCCGGGCTCAAAGCCGTAGAGCTGCGGTACAAGGACGGCGCAATCGCCTCCGAGGAATACGGCGTAGTAGTGGCGAAAGGCAATGAAGATTTGCTCAAAATAATCGATAAAGTCGTCAAACGCCTGACAGACGAAGGCAAAATCCGCGAATGGATGATTTTGTACTCGTGACAGTCGGCGAAATATGGAATTGGCTTGTCCATCAGTTCAATATCACTTTTATCGTCAACAACCGCTATAAACTTTTTTTGGAAGGTTTCGGAAATACTCTTGTTATCGCAATCGGGGCGTCGGTCGTCGGAATAATCATCGGCGCTTCGGTTGCGATGGTGCGGGTTTATCACGCGCAGACCGGCAATCTGAAAACAGCCAATTTTTTGTTCGGCGTTTATCTGGCGGTGTTCCGCGGCACGCCGATCGTGGTTCAGCTGCTGATCATGTATTATATCGTTTTAAAAAACGTGAATAACGCATTGCTGGTGGCTGTGCTTGCATTCGGCATAAATTCGGGGGCGTATGTGGCTGAAATTGTCCGCGCCGGTATTCTTTCAGTCGATATAGGCCAGACCGAAGCGGGACGCTCTCTCGGGCTTCCCGCCCTGAAAACTCTGACTCTCATCGTGCTGCCCCAGGCGATTAAAAATATACTGCCCGCCTTGGGCAATGAATTTATCACTTTGCTCAAAGAAACTTCGGTCGCCGGCTATGTGGCGATACGCGACCTTGCGCGGGCGGGCGCGAATGTGCGCTCGCAGACAGCCGAGCCGTATTTTTCGCTTTTGTTCATCGCGCTTGTTTACTTCATATTGGTATTCTGCGTGACCAAACTTTTGAAAATCCTCGAAAGGAGGCTTGCGAAAAGTGACAGAAGTCATAGCAGTTAAAGAGCTGTGCAAAAGTTTCGGGGATAATCAGGTATTGCGTAATATCAGTTATACGGTAGGCCAAGGGGAAAAAATTGTCATCGTGGGGCCGAGCGGCTCCGGCAAAAGCACTTTTTTGCGATGTTTGAATCTGCTGGAAAAGCCGACTTCGGGAAAAATAATTTTCGAAGGCGAGGATATCACAAATGCGCACAAACGCTTGAATAAAGTCCGGCGGAAGATGGGCATGGTTTTTCAGAATTTCAATTTGTTCCCGCATCTGACGGTAAAAGGCAACTTAACGCTGGCCCCGGCGCAGCTGAAAATCATGAGCCGCGAAGAAGCGGATATCAAAGCGGACAGGCTCCTTGAGCGAATCGGCCTTTCGGATAAAGCCGAAACATATCCGAATATGCTCTCGGGGGGGCAAAAACAGCGTATCGCGATTCTGCGTTCGCTTGCCATGAACCCCGACGTCATGCTGTTTGACGAACCGACTTCGTCTTTGGACCCGGAAATGGTGGGGGAAGTTTTGTCGTTGATGAAAGATTTGGCCGCAGAGGGCATGACGATGATCGTGGTCACGCATGAAATGGGGTTTGCCCGTGAAGTGGCGACAAAAGTGTTGTTTATGAACGATGGGCAGATACTGGAAGAAGCGCCCCCCGAACAATTTTTCAATTCGCCGAAAAATCCCCGTCTGACGGATTTTCTGTCAAAAGTTTTGTAAAAAATCAAAAAAATCAAGGAGGAATTTGCGTGAAAAGCCGATTGACCGCGTTATTTCTTGTATTGTTTATGTTGCCTTTGGCGATGGTGTCATGCAATGACAAAAATAATACTCAAGATACTCCGGCAGAAACAATTGAAAAAGCGGATAAGCCGGAGGTACAGGCTTCCGGTGACGAATATATTTTCCCCGCATTGGACTGCGGAGAAGATGACTTTACTTTTTTAAACGTTATAGCATGGATTTTTTATACTACCATAGTACATGAAGAGATGACGGGCGAAGTGCTGGATGACGCCATTTACACCCGCAACCGCCTGATTGAAGAAAAATTCAACGTGAATATCAAAGAAGAAAAAATCGACAACGGAACCGTGGCGAATACATTCAAGAAAACAGTGCTGGCAGGCGACGAATTGTATGACGCGGCATACCTTCCCGCAAATTTCTCCGGAAGCAACATAGGAGTTATGATAACGGAAGGGATGTTTCAAAACCTGACGGCAATTCCCGAATTGAATTTAAGCGAACCGTGGTGGAATCAAAATATCAACAAAGACGCGCGAATCGGAAGCTCCGACGCTCTTTATTTCGCGGGCTGCGACATCAATATATACAACCTGCAGGGCGCGTGGTGCGTATATTTCAATGAGGATATGTTCCAAAACTTAGGGCTTGATTTTCCGTATGCAAAAGTGAAAAACGGAAAATGGACGTTCGACGAGTTCTATTCCTACGCAAAAGCGGGCGCGCAGCTCAACGGAGCCGAAAATTACAAATGGAATCTGGAAAGCCCCGCCATATACGGTCATACATCATATGAATTCGCCTCAAACGCGCTGATTGCGTCGGCGGGCGAAAAATATATAACCAAAGATGACAACGGAATGCCCCGCCTGGCAATAGAGAGCGAAAGGTATTACAACGTCTGCGAAAAAATCGCGGCGATGAACAAAAACGAAGGCGAATATCTGAATGCGAACAGCTACAGTATTAAGGGCTTTCATTTTATGGCCATTTTCAATGCCGGCAGGGCGGCAATGATGATAGGGGAACTCGGAGCAGCCGACGATTTCAAAGCGATGGAAAACGTATATGGCATAGTTCCGCTGCCGAAATACGACGAAAATCAAAAAGAATATTATACATTGGTTCACAATTCGTCGCCTCTTCTCGTTGTTCCGGTTACCAACAGCAACCTGCCGCGCACCGGAACTATAATCGACGCCCTCGCTTATGTCAGCCACAGAGACACAACTCCCGTGTTTTATAATATTACGCTCTCCGTGAAAAGGCTGCAAAACGAGGAATCCATCGATATGTTGAAAATCATACGCGATTCCGTATTTATAGACTTCGGCATCGTATTCGACTGGAGTATGGATTTAATTGGGGCGGTATCTTCCGCGTTGGATTCGGGAAAAAGCGAAATAGCGTCTGTAATCGAGAAAAACAGAGATCAAGTAAAAGCGAACATGGAAAAAACAATGCAATATTTCGGCCAATAACAGTTGAAAAAAAGGGAGGGTATCCTATGAGCGATTTTATGTTTATGTCGCCGGCATTTGCGGACCTTTATGTTATTTCCGGCAAATGTATTGATATGGAGGGGATGTATGTTTGCGCGGAAAGAATTGCGGATAAAAAGCCGGAAAATATTTTTTATGAAGATATTCCGGATAAAAATGCCGGATATATCCCTTTCGGGGCAGATTTGCGCTGGTGGTTTGCGGAACAGTACCACGCGGGAACACTTGACGACGCTGTAAAAGATCTGGATTTTAGATGTGTTTACGTGCCGAAAAGACCTGTGTCGGAAAGCAAAAGAGTATATAACGTGGAATTTGACAAGGACAGCGGCATTTGCTTTGAAGAATACTGGGAGGGAGAACCGGTAAAATACGTCAATGGCGGTTATCCCGGACAAATAAGGACGACAAAAGTAATAACGCCGGTCGGCTCGCTTGTCTCCAAGGAAAAATATATTTCATTCACGTTCGGAATCATCGAATACCTGATCAAAACAGAGGCCGATCTCGATATTTTCCGGTATATTTTGGAACATACAAAAATCATTCCTGTTCCCGATCCCGATCCTTTCTGCAATAATTGGTTTTCATCGGGGCCCAAAACGTCCATGCAGGCTTTTATCGTCGAATTGGCGGGCGTGTTCACCACAGCGTTTTTGATGGCGGATTGCCGGCAAAAAATGGAAGAAATATTGAGCATGATGTCGGACATCGAAGATAAAATATATCAGTTGTTCGCCGAATCGCCGGTTCACGGCGTGTTTATCTGCGAAAATTTATCCTCTGACGTCAGCGCGGGATACTGGGATGAGTATATAGGGCCCCAGTTGGCCAAATGGGCCGGTATGCTTCATGCCCGCGGGAAAAAAATAGGCATTCACTTGGACGGGACGCTCAATCCTTTGCTGGGGCGTTTGAAAGAAGCGGGTATCGACAGCGTAAACGGGTTGACGGCCGCGCCTTCGGGAGATATGGAATTTGAACGAATGCGGGAAGTTGCGGGAGACGATATTGTCATTGAGAGCATTTTGCCGCAAATTATTTTCACTCCGGCCTATTCGGAAGAAGAATTTGAACAATACGTAAAGAGTGCGATTCTCCATTTCAAAGACGATTACAAAGTGGCTTTGGGGATTGGAGATTTACTGCCGGTCGACGGTCTGATAAAAAGAGTCGAAAAAGTGGTGAAAATGATCTGGAAGCTGGGCGCGCGAGAGAAAAGATGATTATACTGTAAATATATGGATGGGGAAATTAATAATATGGACAAAAGATTGAAATATCATTTTGAACCCAAAAAAGGCTGGATAAACGACCCGAACGGCTTGATATTTTACAAAAGGCAATACCACGCGTTTTTTCAGCATTACCCGTATGCGCCCAAATGGGGGCAGATGCACTGGGGACACGCCGTAAGCGACGATCTGATCCGCTGGAAAGAGCTGCCCATAGCCCTTTACCCCGACAAACCGTATGACGACGGCGAGAGGGGAGGGTGCTGGTCGGGAAGCGCGGTAATCAAAGACGACTTGTTGTATTTGTTCTATACTTCCGTTTCGGATGAATTCGGACAAACGCAATCCGTCGCAATGAGCAAAGACGGACTGCATTTTGAAAAATATGAAAACAATCCCGTAATCAAAAAATATCCCCCCGACGGAAGCTGCGATTTCAGAGACCCCAAAGTGACGAAGATAGGCGGCATATATTACATGGTCTGCGGTTCGGGAAAAGACAACATAGGGAAAATATTGCTTTTTTCGTCCGAAAACCTGTTCGACTGGCAATATGTCGGCGTATTGTTTGAAGGTGAACAGTACGGAAGCGTTTTGGAGTGTCCCGACTTTTTCCCGTTTGACGATAAATATATGCTGATGTTTTCGCAGATGGGCAGGCCGACCCATTCCACGATGTTCATTTACGGCGATTTCGACGGGAAAGTATTTGCTCCGGTTTCTTTTCATACTCCCGAAGCGGGGCCTCATTTCTACGCGCCGCAGACTTTTGCCGACGACAAAAACCGCAGGATAATCATAGGCTGGCTGAACTCATGGGACAGACAGACAAAAACAAGCGAAGATTATACGGGAGCCTTTACAATTCCGCGCGAGCTAAAAATGGTTGACGGCAAATTATATACGTTTCCTGTAAGCGAAGCGTCGGATCTGCTCAAAAATGAAGACGAGTTGGTCAAAATCGAAAAAAACGGTTTGACAGCAACGGCAAAGACTATCTCGTTTCCATTGGAATACAGAGGCGGCATAGAAAGAGTAGATATTTTAAAAGATACCAAAACCATAGAAGTTTTCGTCAACAAGGGCGAAACCTCGTTTACATGCTGGTTTGCTGATGAAAATTGAAGTCCGGTAAACTCAAAGCCCATTCATGCAATAGTTCCATAGTTTCAAGAATATTTCGCGACCTCTCAAATACCCCTTTATTAAAATTGCGATACTTTACTACAATACACAATTTCTTTTTCGTGCCCGAATCGTCATCACCATCACCTTCAACAACAAATCCAGGCGGTAAATTAGGCAGAATAATGCCCTCCTTGAACGTAATATAACTGTATGGAGCTACTTTTGATTCCCAAAGTCCATTCTCGCCCCAAATTAACCAATCAACCACCGAATGTCCGGCGCAACATATTTCCGTCAAATAACCCTTGCGGTTCAACACTTGAATAGCGGGGGCTATTGTTTCGTCTACTTCAAAATAACCATCGGTGATTAAGTGTTGGTCATTGTGGTATATCTCAAATGTTTCTTTGTGCATACAAGCCATTGTATCGCCCCTTTGATTATATATAATTTCAGTTTATCGACAGATAAGCTTCGACCAATTTGTTTATTTCCGCTTCCGCTTTGTTTTTTATTTTTTGATAACCCGATACAAAATCACTTTTGAATCCGCTCAAACAATCACGCATGAATATTGAACTGCCGCCGAAATCATGAATCACATTCAAATCAAAATAAAAATTCGAATATATTATATCGAGCATTTGCTGGGAGGACTCATCGCGCGCCACTTTTTGCTGTATTATTATATCATACATGGCGGGTCTCACCATTTCGTATGAAAGATATGCCATAGTTTCCATAATCAGCCCTGTGCGTTCGGGATTGTCGCAGTAATTCGGCACGGCTATTCCCGCCGGACCCCAGGGATTGCCGTAAGAAACATAATCGCTCTGCAGCGAATCAAGCTTCGGAAGCGGTATGATGCCGTAATCATCTTCCATTGACCTGTAGTAATTGATCACATTATTCATGGTTATAATCGTAAACAGCGCCCTGCCTTCTACAAACAGCGGTATTTCCGACATAAATTCGTAAGTCATTGCGCCGTTGTTGGTCGAAGTGGGGTCAAATAATATTTCGGCGATTCTGTTTACCAAGCTGACCGTTTTTTCATCCTCCATAGTCAGCCTGAAATACGAATCGTCATCTTTGACTGTTATTTTTTGCCCGAACGCAGTAAATAATGCCGCTCCGCAGTTTCCGTCCCCCGCTGCCACTCCGTAAAAATCGTTCATGGTCATGACCCCGTCGCCGTCTAAATCCTTGTTCTTGTCTTTTATAATTTCCACAAATTTATCGGCGGTCCATTCGTTATTCAGCACAAGCTGATTTACGTTTCCTATGTCCAAATCCGCGGCTTTATTTTTATTATAGGCGCATACTATGGGAGTGTAATAGAAAATCGGCGACAATGGTCCGGTGTTATAGAAAATCTTGCCGTTGACCTGCATGGTTTCATACATCGATTTACACCACCAAAGCTCTGTCAACTGCAAATAACCAAGCGAGTTCAAATCATACAGCGTTCCTGACGGGGCAAGGGTGTTCAAGCCGTCCGCCATAGACGTAATCAGCATATCATATGCCATATCCTGCGCTTTCACGGATTTGTTCACTTGATCGCGCAATACGCCCCGGTTTTCCAAAGGGATATTTTCAATCGTTATATTAAACCGCTCCTCTAAAATTTTATTGCGCCTGTACAACGAATCAATCATCGGCTCGCCTGTTTCCTCTGCCTCGGGAAAATTGGGAAAACCCGTAAATTGCTGCGCTATTATCTTAAATGTATATTCTTCAAAATCCGTGATCGGAAGCGTATCCAAATAATTTTGCTTTTCGGTTTCATCCCCTGCGGAAGATATATTACCGGCATTTTCAGGCTCATTTGCTGCCGCGTCATTGGCACTTTTGTCCGATTCCGCGTTTTTTTGGCTTTTTTCATTGCTGCAGGCTGCCGTAAATTGTAACATCAAAAACGTCAAAATCAATATCGCCCATATAAACTTTTTGTTTTTCATAAAAATATTCTCCTTTTTTCGGTTATTGTAAACTGGTGTCTTCTGCTGCCCAAAGTCCCAAAATGGGACCGCAGCTGCTCTTGACGCAGACCCGCCCGCCGGTATTTATCGATTCCTCCATACACAGCATTACAAATGGCTGCTGATTTCGCCGCATCCCATAATTCCTGCTCGCAGTTTCTGCATAATAACCCTCTCTTTTTCTCTAAAACGATTTGTCCGGGAAAATGCAATCCCGGAGATATTTTAAACCGGCGGCGGCAAATGCTTTTGAAGTATCAAAATCCTCATCGCCCTCAGTTTCAAGGGACACGGCGCCTGTATATCCGTTTTCCTTCAATAGTCCGATACATTCGGAAAGCCGGACTTCGCCTGTTCCGAGCTGCGCGCAGGCGCCGTCTTTATAATCTTTGGCGTGGAAATGCGCGACCCTGCCGGCGATTTTTTTTAACACTTCAAGTTCGTCTTCGCCGCTTTCAAGCTTTTTATATGAATGGCCTTCCGCGCCTTTGCTCTCCACGTATCCCGCCCGGCGAATATTACAGGTGTCATAGTTTATGCCCAGCCATTTTGAGTTTGAAACCGACATGAGCCGGATCAATCCCGCGCTTGTGAGCGAAAATGTGCCGTGGGGCTCGATGGCGATGACTGTTTGGTTTTTTTCCGCAGCTTCGACGATCCGACCCATCCTGTCTTCATATACTTTATACGCTTCCGCCTCGTCCATTTCGCGCGGTTTGTGGCCGTCGCCCGTGTTGACGACCGGTATACCGGCCGCTTTCGCCCATTCAAGGGTCAAAACGCCCCATTCTACACATTTTTCATCGGCGAGGATTGTGCCGTAAGGCATCCATAAAGCCGTAGTCCCGTCAAAACCGTGTTTTTTTACAAGCTCTTTGTATTTCACGGGGTCGTCTTTACCGACGGTCACATGCGGGCACCATGGCCCGACCGCCTGTGTCTCAACGAATTCATATCCAGTTTCACGGATTGCCTCAAGCGCTTTTTCCAACGGGTACTGCCTGAACAAAACTGTTCCGCATGCGATAATCATATAAATTTTCCTCCTCTGATATCATAATTTATATAAATCCGATCAATCCGATTTTCCTCTTCATATAAACTCCTGCTTTTTTATATTATATTCAACGCTTTTCGACCGGTTTTAATTTAAATCTTTAAGCGCCCTTAACGCAGTCATTTGATTTTTGTCTATTACGCCTTCGCGGGACATATAGAAATCGATCGTAACGACCCCGCCGCGCCCGTGTACTTTCGTTATATAGTTAAACATATATTCTCCCGTGTATTTACAGCCCGGTTTGCTCCAGCCGTTCCACGGCACGCCATCCGGCGGGATACCCAAATACGACAGTATATGCCACTGCGCGTCTCCGATAAAACGCATATCGGGCAAATCCGAAAAATCAGGCATTTCGCCCGCCGTAAAATCGTCGTTGGCGCTATACGCCGAAACCCTTGGTTTACACCCGTCGTTAAACGCGACAAGCGCGTCCGGGTTACCCGAGCGTATGGCGCCGGCCAATAGATCAAGCCTCGGTTCATCGTATCCCAGTTCTTTTTTATAGCAGCCGTCTATCCACCAGCCTTTGACTTTCGGGCCGTACCTCACGCTGTATTCCCTCAAAACGTCCGCCCATTTTCGCACGAATTCCAGCGGAGTCACAGGCGCGCCCGTCTGAGGGTCCATGTACGGACAGCCGAACTTTTTGTTTGCCTGCGCGTCTTTATACGGCCCGTCGCCGGTATAGTACAGCAGCAAATCTATTCCGCGTTTGTTCAACGCCTGATATATGTCCTCGATAAAATCACGCTCTGCGCACGCTTCGCCGGATTTATATCCCGTGATTTTATTATATGTCACATTGGGCGCGAGCATCGTCCTTCCCCCCTGCATAACGGTCAGAAACAAATAACCCGCGTTTATTTCGGCAATTTGGTCCGCGATCAAATCAACGTCCAACGAATTTATATAATCGCTCCATTTCGGGTCGTTTCCGCCGAGCAGATGGTTGAACACTCCCCATTTTTTATTATGGAACCAATCCGTCTTGTGCGGCCCGGGGCAAGATATGCTTTCACTGTTGTTTTTCATAAATTTCGGCCTTTCTTCCTATTTGTTCGCTTCAATAAAGTTGTCTATGTTTGTCAAAACCTTTCCTTCCAGCTTTTCATAAAATGAGGCGAAGTTCGTATTGGACGATTCCACAAGCTTTGTCCCCACAAGGCTCAAATCAGACGTCAGCGCCTGATTCAGATACCCGTAGTCAACCACCGCGCCGTCTTTAATAATATCTAACATTTTTTCGGATTCGTCGTCTCGGGCATGTTTTGTTTTAAGTGCCTTTTCATAAAAAACGGGAAGAACTGTTTTGCTGCCCTCCGCAGCCATCGCTTCAACTATGATACTCGTTCTTTCAAAATCAGTTACGGTGACCGGTATAGTCATCATTCTCGCGCCGGCTTCCATAAGCGAATAATATTTAAGCGTTTTTTCGTCATATTTCGGAACCGGCACGATACCTATTTCATGTTCCAATCCCCTGTATTCAAAAAAACCGCCCAAACTTCTGTCCCTGAACAGCGCGCGTCCCTCTTCAAATATCTTTATACTGCCCGGGTTGCCGTATATTTCATGCCTTAAATCCCCAATGCAGGCACTTCCGCTCTCAAGCATGTCAAAAAATTTATCATATATATTTCTGGTGCGCTCATTGTATACCGACAACACCGGCAGCCCGTTCTCATCCTTTTTGAGAATCTTGTCTCCGCCGCAGTATAAAACGCTGACCGGATAAGCCCATCTGTTCAATATATCGATTCCGTATCTGTCGGCGTCGGGAGTCAGCGCTCCGTCCCCGTTCAAGTCGGCGGAACCGTTTTTGACGATCGATATGAATCTGTCAAGCGTCCATATGCCGTCCAATACGCTCTGATACGGAAATTCTATGCCGAGGTTCTGAAATAAATCTTTGTTGAAAAACATACACCATGTATATTCGAGCGTCGTATGGGTTATATCGCCGGTAACGGCATATAACTTGCCGAAATACGAGCAATTGTCCACTATATCCTGGTTCCACCAAGCCGCGGTCAAATCCACGTAAGGCATATTGGCCCAATCGATTACAAGATTTTTGTCGGCATAAAAGTACGAAACCATGCCGTGTGTTGAAATCATATCAAAAACATCGTCCCCGGAAAGTATCGATTTTTCCCCCGGAGTCCCCCAGTCTTTAAAAAAAACGGGAGTTATATTTATGTTGAATCTTTCTTCAACGGTCCTGTTTCTTTTGAATACGGCGTCATTCAATATATCGCCGTTTTCTTCTTCGACGTAAATATCGTTGTAATGTTTATAACCTGTATAATTGTCCTCTTCCTCGGCATATATTCGGAAATTGTACCCTCCAAAATCCCTTGCGGGCAGGTTGTCCGATATTTCCTCTTCCGCAATATTTGCCGGCTCGGTTGTATTTTCGGCTGCGGGTGCCTGCAGATCCGTATTATCGCTTTCGGTTTTGCAGGAGTATAAAATCACCGATATGGAAATAACTGCCATTAGCGTGAAAATTGTCAATTTAAACTTTCTTTTCATAATTTTTCTCAACCCCTTTAAAATATTCAATGTTCCGTCCTTTCTATGACGGTATGTTTCTGTACGTCCGAGAGCCTGTTGAAATATTCGCTGTAACCGCCAATCCTGACAATCAGGTTTTCATGTTTTTCGGGATGTATCAGGGCGTCTTCCATTTCTTCGCGCGATACGCAGTTTATTTGTATTTGCATACCGCCCTGACGAAAAAATCCCATGATGAGGGGACGCAAACTGTTTTTTACAAACTGTTTTTGAATCCTGAAATTCAATACGGGAGTTCCCAGGGCCTTTTTCAAATGCAGTTTCGCCGCGCTTGAAAGCAGCGCGGTGGGTCCCGCCGTGTCTTTTCCGTGAACCGCTCCCAGACAATCGCACAAAGGTTCCCCTTTTTTGCGTCCGTCCGGCGTCGCCCCCACTTGTGTTCCCGCAAATTCATATGTGGCGAATTGTATGGAAGACGATAAGAATCCGCCGCCCAAAATCAATTCGCATTTATCCAACGAAGCAAATACTTTCCCCGCGAAATCCGCCGCCAATTTATCCGCTTCTTCGTCGTCAACCCCGAAACACGGACATTTGCGCAATTCGGCATAAAATTTGCCGTCCCCTGCTTCCAAAAGCCGCAGGAAATCGTTCGCCGTATATATTTTTTTATCAAATACAAGCGATTTAACCGCCAATAACGAGTCAATCACGTTTATAACGCCCGCAAAATTTACGACGCTCCAGTTATATCTCGCGCCTCCCGCGTTGAAATCTTTTTGATTGTCGATACAATCGTCTATGAGCAGGGTACGCACGGGGTGCGGGACCGCTTCGGATTCAATGCGGCTCTTGTAGAGTTTGTTTATCTGACCGGCGACAAGAGACGCCGTTTTGTATATTTCACCGATGATTTTTTCGTAAAAATCGTCAAAATCAAGTGAGCCGTCCAACTCTTTATTTAAAAATTTTTCGAATATATACGCGATGTTGATACCTGCGTCAAGCGACCCGACTCTTGATATTCCGGCGAGCATCGTTTCCGTACAGCCGCCGCCGTTGAATTGAAGCAAATCCTTCTTCGGGATATGCAAAAACCGTTCGGATAAAGAAGACTGATATAGATTTTCGTTGTAGAACGCGGGTTGGCCGCAGCCCGATTCTATGCAGTCCAACGCCGCTTCCCATATTTCAACGGGCGTCGAGTCCGTTATCCTGAGTTCAAATGAAGGCCTGCGCATACCCTTGGCCGCTTTCAGGATTTGCAGAGTCAGCTCGTTGCATTCCGGGCCCAACGCGCTTGACCAGCCGTTGTTTATATCGACATTCATAAAAAATTCGCGGAACAGCCCCGTTATATTTTCCCCGTTGTGATACTCAATGAGTTCCGCGTCAAGCCTTCCGGGGTTGTCGCATCCGTCGATATAATAGATAAAGTTCCAGCCGACGAGCGCTTCATATAGATTTTCGGCGGGAACGAAGGGGACTTTTTCCAGGGCGCATACGAGTTTTTTTGGGGCGTTCCCCGATTTGAGAAGTTTTAACGCCCGCTCTCGGTATATGCGTATGCCTTCGATTATTTCCGTGAGCCCGTCCTTAAAATCGCCGCCGGGAAGATTTTTTATTCGGTTAAGGTATGAATCCAGCCCTTCTTTTATGACGCGTTTGTAATTCGGGATTGAATGGGTGTATCCGTTCCCGCCGACTTCGTGCGGAGGTTCTACCCAAGCGGGGGCTATAAAAATTCCGTCAAGCAAATCGATATATGATTCTTCGCCGGCTCGTTTCAATTTGTTTTTGATTTCACCGATATTTGACGAATATGTATAGGAATAATCGGGGACAACAGCAGCCGTTTTTGGACGGGCATACCCGCAGGGATACAGCATGCCGCCGTTATATGCGGGCATTTCGGCAAATTCCCAATGACGTCTTTGCGCCCTCGCGCATTTATAGAAGCGCCCGCGTTCGGGAAATTCCAAAAATCCCCCCGCATACGGCTCATTTATTTTTAAAAATGTTTTATATATTTTATTCATTTATGACCCCTTCGGGATGGCATAATATTATTGCTGCGTTTCCCGTTACTTTTGCTTCCGGCACATTGAAGGGCAGAAAAATCTCGTCCCCCCGGTTTATTTGCATTTCCCCGCCGCCGAAACATAATTTCCCGTCCCCTTTGAGTACAACGGCGACTTTGGGAAATCCCGTATTGAGAATATCCGCGGCGCCGCTGCCGTTTAGCGTAAGTTCGGTAAAGGAAAAAAACCGCGTTTGGGCCGTGCCTATGATTATCTCCTCTTTGCCCCATTCGCCCGAGCGTATTATTTTACGCGGGATACGCCATCGCCGCAGGTTTTCTTCAAACGTGCAGCCGTCGTAGATATATGAGCCGAGCAGCCGCTCGTCATACGTCTTTTTGTCGATAGAATCGATCCCCCAGTGTTCTTTTATATATTCGTATGTATGCGCGCCCAAAGTGATATCGCAAGGTTCCTGCACTTCCACAACAAAACAGCCCTCGCCAAGCGCGTGGGGAACCCCGCCGCCCACAAAATACGCTTCTCCGGCTTTGACTTGTATTTTATGGCACAGATTTTCGAGAGCGGCAATATCGTCTTTGCGGTAGTGTTTTTCCCATTCTTCCCTGCTGACCCCCTCTTTGAAGCCGAGCAGGATATATGCGGGCTCTTTTGTATCTTCACGCACGCCTATTACATACCAGCTTTCCTCTTTTCCGTAGTCGCTGCCCCACATCTTTTTCGCAAATTCGCGCGTCGGGTGGCATTGGAGCCCGTATTGGCTCGCGGCGTCCAAATATTTTATGAGCATACCCATACCGCTGCCGTTTCGGCTGATATGCTTTTCGCCGAGCGTTTGCAAGGGCGAAAGTCCGATCGCCTCAAACAGAAACATTTGCCTGCCGTCGGGAAGCATGACTTCGCTGCACCCGTAATCGGGCCTGTCTTTCGGAGGGTTTCCCACTCGCGTGACCGAACCTATCCATGCTTCGGAGCCGCTGTTGTCGTCGACCGGAGGCGAAATACCCCTGAGCTTGTCGATTTCGCGGCCGCCCCTCCCCCTTATTCTGTTTTGCACAAGTTTCCACGGCTGTTTGTATATATTCATTATTAGCCATCCTGTTTCATTGATTGTTTTTTTCTTACAGACATATTATACTCTCTTCTGAGCTAAATGTCAACAGCAAAATAATTGTTTGCGGAAAGCCCAACGTTAAAACAACGTTGGACTTTTATTTCGGAGTTTACGTTTTATTCATATTTATTCGTTGTATTTCAACGGTTTTTCGTGGTATAATGTTCAAAAATCAAAAAATTTAAAAAATAATTAAGGTTATATGAAAGTAAACGAATTGCGGGCCGCGCTCGGAAAATACGACGCCGATACATTGAGAGAAATAGCTGTTGAGCTATATAAGATGATACCGAAATCGCAAAAGGAAAACAACGGAATCGACGACCTTTTATTGGATTTCAACAAAGAAAAAATCAAGCAGGACAAAAAAGAAACACCCGTAAATTTTGAAGCGCTGAAAGCGGAAATCGAACAGTTTTTGGTTTACGCAGAATTGCAGTATTATTTTGCGCCGAATAAACATGTGCGGAAAGAAAAACGGTCTAAATGGCGGTTTGAAGTGAAACGTTTTATAAAAGACCTGATAAGAGTCGGCGGGGAAAACAGCGAAGAAGCCGGCAACCTTTTGGCAAATATTTACAGTATGCTCAGTTACGGCTGCAATTATTATATTTTCAGCACGGAAGATCCGTTTTCGGCAGTGGGCTATGAACAAAAAGATTTGCTGCTGCTCGTGCTGAACAAAATATTTTACAGCGGATATACCCCGGGCGCCATAAAAGCGGCGGTATTTTTGACGCTTGACAGCAATTTAAATTGGAACACATATCAAATAAACCTTTTATCTGCGTTAGTCGGCGTTTTTAAAACAACGGACACAAGGGAAACGGCATTATCGCAATGCGCAGCATACCGAGATGGATACAGCTCATATCAAGCATCCAAAAAGTTTTTTAAATATCCGGGCACGAAAAACGATTACCGCTGCACGGAACACAGAAATTATGCCGTCGAATTATATCTTATGTTAAAATTCAGCCTGCACGAATACGACGGGGGAATAAATTATTATTGGAAAAATTTTGAAGATACGGACAAGGAAGTTAAGTTGTACCGCCTGCTCTGGTATTTTTTAGGCGGCGAAGGCGAACAAATGAACGCCCTGTGGATCCGCGAATACGAAAAAGCGGTTGCCGGCGGCATAAAACCGCGCGATTCATTGCGGGATGAATATGCTCATCGGATAACAGCGCAAAAATAATCCGGCACTGTACCCGCCCGTTCACATCATCGGACGAAATGGACGAAACGTTGATTGCGAATTTATCCAATATGCGGGAGATTGATATATGAAAATTACTGATAGAGATATAACAAAAAAAGAACTCAAAGATATTTATGATGATTTCAGAAAAATTGACATAATAGACAATGTGCCGCAAATTGAACAAGAGAGGTATAATATTAC
>WQXD01000029.1 GCA_009785015.1 Oscillospiraceae bacterium
CGGCAAATTGACCGCGGATTTTTCCGTAAACGGGCAGATCGTGATAGATTTCGAAACGCTGAAAAAATACGGCAAAATCTCGTGGAACGGCGAGACAAGGGAACTGCGGCTTGTACTCGGTCCATAAGGTCATATCCCCGCCTGTCTCAGGTATTTTCTGGTTCTCGCCGCTGTTTCAAGCGGCTTGCCGAAGTCGTCCAGCGGATACATATCCTGCTCGACCACCACCCAGCCGTCGTATTTTTGTTGTTTCATAAAATCAAACAATTCTTTGAAGTTTATATCCCCCGAGCCGGGCTCGCACATCGCGCCTTCGGCGACCGCTTTGGCAAAAGGCCATTTTTCCCCGCGCGCCCGGCCGGCGATCTTCATATCGCATTCCTTTATATGCAAAAACGGAATGCGCCCGTGATGTTTCATATAGAACGCCGCCGGGTCGCCGCCGGAATACGCGTGGTGGCCGGTGTCAAAACAAAGCGGTATATCGGTGTTTTCCAGTACATCTTCGATCTGTTTTTCTGTTTCGATGTAGCAGTCGACATGGGGGTGAAGCGCGGGGACCAGCCCGCGGTTTTTCACGAAATCGCCCGCGCGCCGTATGTTTTTGTACAGAGTTTCCTGCTGTGCGGACGTCAGGGCGCGCGCCATGATATCCCCGCCCGTTTTTTCGTCGGTAAACATCTCCTGAATCATGACTATATATTTCGCAGAGGGGAATCTGATCAGAAGATTTGCGATTTGGTCTATCGTTTCGCACATTTTATCGATGGAGCCGTCGTCTGTATAATTGCCGAATACTGTTCCGGCGACAAGCTCCAGATTTCTTTTTTGGAGTTCTTCGCTCAGTGTTTCATAGTCATTGGGCAAATAGCCCCACGGCCCCAGTTCGACCCCGTCATATCCCGCCGCCTGCATTTCGTCCAAGCATCTCTGCCAGGGCGGCTGCCTGTCGTCTGCGGGAAACCATACCCCCCACGAATCGGGCGCGGTCCCTACGCGAATTGCCATATATTTTGTCCTCCTGTCGGTTATAACATATCACGGGAAAATCACGATTTTTATCGCGTTTTTGGATCTGTCGCGGGCTGCGGCAAACCCCTTTTCGATTTCGTCAAGCGTGAACCGGTGCGTTATTACCGGCTCAAATTTGATTTTGCCCGCTTCAGCCGCCGCGACCGCGTCGATAAAATTCTGATGCGCGACCCCGGATACGCCCGTTATGGTCATTGGCTTCTTGATAAAGTCGCCGAAATCCACCGGTATCGGTTCGCCCTTTCCGTATCCTTCAATTGCCAGCACGGAATTGCTGCCCATGACGCCGAACGCGAATCTGACCGCTTCGTCCGTGGTCGCGCACTGCAGCACGCGGTCGGCCCCCTTGCCTTTGGTCAGTTCCATCACGGTTTTGTGAGCGTCGCATTCGTTGATGTTTATCGCATGGGTGGCCCCGAGTTTTCGCGCCGCCTCGAGCCGGTTTTCGCGCGTGCCCACCATTATCAGCTTTTCGGGATTGTACAGCGAGGCAAACTGCATGGCGTACAGGCCTATGGGCCCCGGTCCCACGACGACGACAATATCGCCTTCGCGGATCGAAGCCGCCTGCGCCGCGTGACAGCCGTTTCCCGCCGGCTCCATGTTGGAGGCTTCCTCAAATGTCAGATTGTTTACGGGGTGCAGCATTTTCGCCGGCACGGCCGCGTATTCCGCGAATCCGCCGTTTCTCATCGTGCCGAGCTCGTCGAAATTTTTACAGCACGACGTTTCGCCGTTTCGGCACGTTCTGCATTCGCCGCACCACACGATACATTCGCACGCGACTTTCTGCCCCTTTGCAAGGCCCGTGACGCCGCTTCCGGTTTCTTCGACCACCCCCGCGAACTCGTGCCCGAGCACCACAGGCAATTTTATCGAATGTACGCGCCTGCCCTCTATTATGTCGAGGTCGCTGTGGCAGATCGAAGCGGCCTTCACTTTGACAAGCGCCTCGCCGGCTTTTATTTCGGGCACGGGTATCTCGCAAAGCTCGCATTCCCCCGCCCGTTTTACCATATATGCTTTCATAAAATCATCACACACCTACCTTGCGTCGAGTATTTCGTCCACCAATTTATTTATATTTTTGGCGATTTTATCTTCGTTTTTGTCAACCCACGAGACAAACGTGTCCTTCCCGCTTGCGAATATTTCGGTCAAGGGCGACCTTATGGGGGTGCACCATATCGTGTCGCATATGTCGTATGCGGCGGATTCACGTATCAAGTCGAGCATTTCAACGGTATCGGGGTCCCTTGAAAATTTATTCTGCAGGGAATATTCATAATACGCGGTAAAAACCGTGTTGCGGGTCTCACACGCCATCGCTTCCATCACCGCGCCGGCTATTTCCGGTCTTTGGTTTGTGGCGGGTATGACAAAGGGGCGCCCCGCTTCTATGCGCGAATGATAACGCGGCTGCTGCGCGTCGTATTTCGGGAAAGGCACCACCCCGAAATCGTCTTCCATGTCCCTCAGTCTCACCATTTCCTGAATGTTTCCCACCGAAAAAAGAGCCTGTCCCTTTTTGAAAAACGCGCATTTGGCATCGGGCCCCACGCCTTCCGACAGTTTTATCGTGCCGTAAACGTTTAGATACATGCCCTCTTTATACGTGTTCATGATGTCCGTCACTTTGCTTGCCAATCCGAAAAACTTTTCGTTTCCGGCCGCGTTGAAATACGGTATGTCGCCTTTGTCCTTTTCGACGAGGTTTATTCCCGCGGATATCCAGATATTCGGGTAGAGATGGTCGTTCTGGCTTACGATTCCCCAATAGTCGTCCGCCGTCATTTTGTCGTTTCCGCTGACGTTTTTAATGCCCGCTTTGGCGAACTCGAAAAATTTATCGATAGTCCATTCGCCGGATTTGACCATTGCGTATATATCCCCGAGCCCCAGATCCTGGACCATCTTTTTGTTGAAATATACGGCGTTTAAATTTTCCAGAAGCGAGAGCACCTCGTCGCTGAACGCCCACGGCAGCCTGCCCCCTATCGTTATATAACTGTTCATTTCCGGGAGCCAGTACGGTTTGGATAAATCGATATGGGGAATGTCGTCAAAGGGATACAGAAGGCCCTTGCTCGCCGCCACGTGCGCGTTGCGGTCGAGCAGCATGTACATATCGTACGCATCCTCGCCGGACTGCACGTTTTTTGTGATGAAGCCTATCGACGCTTCTGCGGAATCTTCTATATCGTCGGCTTTGAACGTTACGTTGAAGCGGCTCTGTATCTGCTGGTTGCGCCTGTAGACGGCGTCGTTTAAGACTTCGCCTTCTTCCGCTTCGGGATAGAAATGCACGCCTCCCCTGTTGCCGGCGGCCACATAAACGCAAAAAGACACCCTGTACTCATACCCGCCGAAATCGAGCTGGGGCAAATCATCGCGAACCGTTCCGTTGTCTGCGGCCTGTTCGCCGGCGCCATTGTTTTGGACTTCTTCTTTGCCCGGGTCTTTCGCGTTTTGGGCGTCGCCGCAGGAAATCATGAAATTCGCGCCGGCAAAGGCAAATAGGACGCAAAAAATAAATACGGTTATTTTTTTCGTTTTCATATCAAACTCCTTCCTGAGCTTTAATATTTTCCGGCATTTTTGTAATGCTCCGTTTTTTCTTTATACGCCGCTTGGACCGATTGCTTTTCGGAAACCGAGGCCACGCCCGTGTTCCACCATGCCCCATATCCGTCCGTCATCGTTTTGGGCAATACCTTTATATCGATCAAGGTCGATTTTGTCCGGGATTTCGCGTCTTTTACCGCCGCCGCCAATTCATCCAAGTTTTTTACGCTGTACGAAACCGCTCCGTAGCCCCCGGCGACTTTTGCGTAATCTATCGGCATCAGCGCGCCCTCGGGAGAATTGCCGTATCTGAATTCGCTGCCGAAGCTGTCCATGCCGTTTGACATCTGTAAATTGTTTATACAGCCGAACCCGCCGTTGTCAAACAATACCACATTTATCTTTTTGCCCATCTGCAAACTCGTGATCAGTTCGGAATGCAGCATCAAAAAGCTGCCGTCGCCGCACATGGCGTACACCTCCGAATCCGGGCACGCGATTTTTGCCCCGAGCGCGCCGCATATTTCATATCCCATGCAGGAATACCCGTACTCCATGTTGTATGTGTTGCGTTTTTTCGGGAGCCAGATCCTCTGCATGCACCCGGGCAGGCTCCCCGACGAGCCCACTACAACGTCGCCGTCCTCTATTAAATTCTGCAGCGCGCCCAGTACCGCCGTCTGGGTCAGGCAAGACCCGAAAACTTCGGCGTATTCCCCCAGCTTGTCGTCCATGTGCCCCGGCACTTCGGGGATATAGTCTTTTGAATTGTAGTCGGTTGCGAAAAGGCGCTTTATTTCATCGTTCCACTCCTCTTTCGCTTTGACAAATTCATCTGTATATCCCGAACGGTACGAAATTTCTTTGAGCCGGGCCGATATTGCCTCAAGCGCTCTTTTGGCGTCGGATACCACTTTTATTCCGTCTGCCTTGCCCCCGTGAAACGCAGAGGGGTTTATATTCACGAATTTGACCGCGGGATTTTCAAACAGCGACTTCGACGCGGTCGTAAAATCGGTATATCTCGTCCCGACGCCTATGACCAGATCGGCCGCTTTCGCGATTGTATTGGCGGCTTTGCCCCCTGTAACGCCGATTCCGCCGAGATTATACGGAAAATCATAGGGGACGGCGCTTTTTCCCGCCTGTGTTTCCCCCATCGGTATGTTGAAATCTTCGCAGAACCTCTCGAGCGCGTCCCAGGCTTCGGAATAGCGCACGCCGCCGCCGCATATCACAAGCGGCTTTTTTGATTTCGCGACGGCATCCGCCGCCTCGCTCACCATTTCCGCAGTGGGAACGGCGCGCTCGATCCGATGAACGCGCTTTTGAAAAAAAGTATCGGGGAAATCATAGCTTTCAGCCTGCACATCCTGCGGCAGGGCAATTGTGACCGCTCCGGTGTCTTCGGTGCAGGTCAGGGTCCGCATGGCCGAAAGCATCGCGCTCATGAGCTGTTCCGGGCGCGAGATCCTGTCAAAATATTTGCTCACTGGGCCAAAGGCGTCATTTGTGCTTATCGATAAATTGTGCGTTTGCTCAATTTGCTGAAGCACCGGGTCGGGCTGGCGCGTGGCGTATACGTCGCCGGGCAAAAACAAGACCGGTATATTGTTGGCCGTCGCCGTGGCCGCCGCCGCGATCATGTTCGCCGCGCCGGGACCGACCGACGACGTGCAGGCGAATATTTGTTTTCTGAGCTTTTGCTTGGCGTAGGCTATCGCCGCGTGCGCCATACCCTGCTCGTTTTTGCCCTGATATATTTCAAGCCCGCCGCAATCCTGCTCGAGAGCCTGTCCAATCCCGAGGACATTGCCGTGACCGAACAGGGTGAATATGCCTTTTACAAATTTTTGCTCAACTTTGTCAAATTCCACATATTGGTTGCAGAGAAATTTGATCAGCGCCTGGGCGGTGGTCATAACCATATCATCCGTATCCTCGCTTTCACATATTAATCATTATGCCGCGTATAATCGAAATCATATTGTCGTAACCGCTCAAAAATTTCGTCAGGGTCACTTTTGCCGCTCCGAACGAATCAAATTCGCATATTTTCAATCCGTCGGGTTCATACGCCCTGTTAAAATCGCCGATTTGATTGGACAACTGATTTAAAATTTTCGCCTCGACGGGATTGTCCATGCGGTTTTCCACCGTCACATCGCAGTAATTAAACAACTTGATCCATTTGGGCGGTATGGTCATCGATATGTCGCCGCCGATAAATTCGGACCAGTGAAAATGATTTCTGTAAGCGGCGACCAAAAGCCGCGCCTTGTATTTTCTTTCTTTGAATATCCTGTAGGCGTTTTTGAATATCGCCACGCCCGACATGTCAAAACAAACCGGGTCGAGGATTTTGCCGCTCATCTCCGCCGTTTCGCGCAGCCAGTCTTCGATTCTTCCGACCATAACCGTGCACACGGGATTTATGCCGTCGTTTTTCCGGCCTTCTTTTGCCCGCCGCTCAAGACCGCGTTCCATCGCTTCCGCAGCCGCGATCACCTGCGGCACCGAAAACGACACGGTCGCATTTACGGTGACGCCCCTGTATGTGGCTTCTTCAATCGCTTTTACGCCCGCGGCCGTAATCGGGATCTTCACCATGATATTTTCGGCGAGCGAATCAAAATGAAGCGCCTGTTCGACCATCCGAGCTTCGTCACGGTAAAATTTCGCGTTGGTCTGTATCGATATACAGCCGTTTGCCGCGTTGTTTTTTTCATATATGGGATACAGAAGCTTTGCCCCTTCGACTGCCATATGTTCGCCTAACAGCCACGCTATGTCGTCTTCGGTCGCTTTTGGATATTGTTCGAGAAGCCGCTCTATATACGGGATATATCTTTGGGTTTCGTTTTTGAGCACCAAGCCGACAATCTCGGGGTTTGACGTCGCGCCGACTGCGCCCTGGCTGATCGCGTATGTGAGTTCCGGTATGGAACAGCTGTCATTCCAGAACTGCGTCGGGGTATTCCGGCTCATCGAAAGCAGATTGCCTGTATCGCTCATTTTCACCGCCCGCCTCTCTGTCTTTTTTACTTTGCGATAATTTTTAACCAATATGTTACATATCATAACAGATTATTAATCTGCTTTCAATATGTAACATGTAAAATTTTTATGAAAATACAAAATACGTTTGAATCAGGAGGGTTTATCATGGCAAAAATCGCATACATAGGCGCGGGGAGCAAGGGATTCGCGCGAAATCTGATCACTGACATGTTCATCAAGCCGGCGCTTGCCGATTCCCATTTCGTACTCATGGATATAAGCGAAGAAAATCTGGCTTACAGCTATAAATTTGCCGAAAAACTGAAAAAGCAGCTCGGCTCGCCCATGACCGTCGAAACCACCACCGACCTGACGACCGCATTGGACGGGGCCGATTATGTGTTTGAGACAACGCTGAAACACGGGCTGGAAACGCGTATGGGGGAGCACAAGTGCTGCCACAAATACAACCTGTTTCCCTATTCCGGCTGCACCACCGGGCCCGCGGGCGTTTTCCGCGCGCTGAGGGAGATACCCGCCACGCTGGAAATTTTGCGCATCATGGAAAAAGTGTGCCCGAAGGCGTATTATCTGCATTACGCCAATCCCACCAATACGGTTTCGCTGGGTTTGAGCGTCGCTTCGCCGATCAAAAGCGTGGGGTTATGCCACAGCGTCGAAGGCACGGCGGGACAAATGGCGGGTATGCTCGGCATTCCGTTTGATGAGGTTTCATACTGGGCGGCGGGGGTAAACCATCAGTGCTGGATTTTGAAGTTCGAGAGAAACAAAAAAGACGTTTATCCGCAGTTCCGGGAGCTGTACAACAACAAAAAGATGTATGAAAGCGAAATGGTGCGCTTCGAGATTATGAACTTCTTCGGGTATTTCCCCACCGAGTCCAGCTACCACAATGCGGAATACGTGCCGTATTTCCGCAGGACGCGCGAGGAGTGCGAAAAATGGGCGCCCGGCATTCCGGTCGACGACAAATATTCCGATGAAATCGCGGGGCGGCAGGCGCAGCTGCAGGAAATGATAAAGGCCTCCGAAGGCGACGGCCCAATTCCGATACTCAATCACTGCGAATTCGCCATACGCATAATCGAGGCGATGGAAACCAACAAGGCGTTTTTATTCAACGGGAACATACTCAATAGCGGCCTTATAACAAACCTGCCCCCGGATATATGCGTGGAAGTGCCGATTATCGCGGACGGCGGGGGCCTTCACCCGTGCTATGTGGGCAAACTGCCGGACCAGTGCGCCGCCCTCAACGCGAACCGCTCAGCGGGAGATCTGCTTGCCGTCAAGGGAGCTCTCGAAGGCGACAGAAAAGCGGTGGAACAGGCGATCGCCCTCGACCCGCTGACCGCTTCCGTGCTCACGCTCGCCCAGATCAAAGAGCTTACGGCGGATTTGTTTGCGGCGGACAAGGCCTTTCTGCCGCAGTTCAAATTTTAAATATGGAAAAAACCGCAAAAACCGCAAATTTTTATGACGTCAAGGAAGATTGGGGCGAAGTAAAAAAGCGCTGGGAAGCGTGGTGGGATTTCGATATATACGACCGTCCGCTGATTTGCGTCACCGCGCCGAAAAAACATCCGCGCGTTCCGCCGGAACTTGAAGGCTTCGAATATGAGGAAAATGATTTTGTCAGAAAATGGGCCGATATAGATTACATGACCGACAAAATGCTGTATGAATATTACAGCACCTGGTACGGAGGGGAATCCGTTCCCGTGTTGAAATACGGCGGTTCGGTCGGTCATGCCCTCACATTCGGCTGCGAACCCGTTTTTGCAAAAGATACCATCTGGGCCAACGCCCTTTTGCCAAAAGACGGCGGCGAATACCCCGAAATATGTTTTGACGAGAATAACCGTTGGTGGCGCAAATATTGTGAAACCGTGGAAAAAACCGCGGCGGCGAGCAAACAGAGATATTTTTCATCGGCCAAATTGGGCAATCACGCCGGCGACAATTTTTCGATATGCCGCGGCAGCGAAGCGCTGTTATATGACCTTATCGACAATCCCCGATGGGTCAGGGACAACCTGAAATATATCTCCGATGTATTGATCGGACAATTTGAGGCGCTGTACGAACTGACGCCGCTGACCGGGCTTGAAGGATATGCCAATACAGTCGACTGCTGGTCGCCCAAAAAGACGCGCGAATATGACACCGACTTTTCCTGTATGATTTCGCCCGAACATTTCAAGGACATTTTTTTGCCTCCCCTGATAGAAACCATGCATAAAGACGACCACTGCATATATCATTTGGACGGCATAGCGGCGATGCGAAGCCATTTGGACACGCTGCTTGAAGTGGAGGATATAGACGCGTTTCAGTGGGTGCCCGGCGACGGGCACTGGGAAGCTTTGCAGTGGGTGCCGCTTTTGCAAAAGATACAGGCGCGCAAAAAATCCGTTTTTTGCTATGTTTCCGAGGATGCCGTTATACCGGTTTTGAAGGAACTGCGCCCCGAGGGGCTGTGCATATGCACAAGCGCGGCAAGTGAGGACGGCGCAAGGCGGCTGATCGAAAGTGTGGAGAGAGCGAGCCGCTGAAAATCAATAATTTACAATAAATTCACATTTAACAACAACCAAACTAATAATTGCATGTTACCGTATATATAGTCCCTCAGATTCGGAAAGCGAAAAGGGGAGGCATGGCTCAGTTGGTTAGCGCGCCTGCTTCACATGCAGGAGGTCACTGGTTCGAGTCCAGTTGTCTCCACCAGGGATAAACCGCACAAAAAGCCCGCAGTAACCTACTCTGCGGGCTTTTTGCGCTCTGTTTTTTTGCAAAGTTTTCAAGCTAAATTTAAAGTTAAATTTTGTTGTTACTCAGCGTTGCGCGGTTGTGTTATGTGCCACTCGCCAATTCCAGCTTTACCGAAACCATTTCATTTGGAGATTCGACGCTCAATAATTGATTATCTTCAAAATATACAAATATACTGTCTTCAATGGTTTCATTGTTTTCATCGAAAAATTCAACCGTATATAATTCTCCGTCTTCAATTTTTATTATATCGATAACCGTACCTGCGTTATTTTTATTGATTCCCAAATCCGGCCTGTTATTTTTCAATTTTACAATATCGTAAAGTTTAAACATTATTTCCCCCTCTTTTCTTTATTATCAAACGTAATTGTTATCAATCGCGGAATATTGGAATTATAATCGGTTTGCCAAACCGTTTTCAATGTCATTCCTTTTCCCGTTTCTCCTGTTATGTATACTGGTATTTGATATTTTACCCCGAATTTTGTTCTTTCAATCCTCGTCACCTGCGCATTCTGAACGGCTGCGTAAATTTTGTCAGACAGTATATCCCAATTTTGGTAATGATAGCCTAAAACGCTATTTATAAGGCTTGCTTTGTTTTTACCGTGAGGATGGTTGTTGTTGAGTAAATAACCTTGGATTTTATTTTGAGTTGTCGAAGCAGTTATAGCATTTGGCATGATTCCTAAAGTTTCCTTATCCATTTTCCCACCACCTAAATCCATTATACCACTTTTCGGCGTATTTGTCAACACATTTTCGCCCTGTTTTTTTGTCACGATGTTATTGACTTTTGTTTTTAAAAAGTGTATAATAGAGTTGTTCAGCCAATACCTACATATCTTACAGAGCAGTAAAAACGCGAAATGAAAAAAGCGCGCGGAGGGTTATTATGATTACGATTAAAGGCGCTCACAACACCGCTTTATGTTACACTGCCCAACTCGAACAAACGGCGGCGGAACAAATTAAAACAGTTTGCGATCAGGAGGCTTTCGCCGACTGTAAAATCCGAATTATGCCGGATGTTCACGCCGGGATGGGCTGCACCATTGGTACCACAATTACCATTACCGACAAAATCGTTCCCGGTATGGTGGGCGTAGATATCGGCTGCGGTATGGAAACTGTTAGATTGGACATCAACAAACTTGACTTTGTCCGATTGGATAAAGCCATTCGCCAAAATATTCCCTCCGGGTTTGATGTGCGTACCCGCGCCCATAAACTGGCAGATGAAATAGATTTGAAAGAATTGCGCTGCGTCCGGCACGTCAATCTTCACCGCGCCGTACACAGCATCGGAACCCTTGGCGGCGGCAACCACTTCATCGAAGTTGACAAAGGCGAAGACGGCGCTTTGTATTTAGTGGTACACTCCGGCAGCCGTCATTTGGGTTGCGAGGTCGCGGAATACTATCAGAACGAAGGACATAACGCCCTCTGCGGCAATGCTCAGTTTCAGCTCGAGAAAGCAATCGCCGAATTGAAAGCGCAAGGCAGGGAACAGGAGATACAAAAAACTGTAAAATCCCTAAAAGCGCAGACCGCAATCCCCGTACCAAAGGACTTGGCGTATGTAGAAAGTTTTTTGTTTGACGATTATATTCATGACATGAAAATCATCCAGCGTTTTGCCGTACTTAACCGCAAAGCCATGGTGGATACTATCCTTGCCGGTCTGCGGCTCTCCCCGGTCGAACAATTTACTACAGTACATAACTATATCGACACGAATTCTATGATTCTGCGCAAAGGCGCCGTTTCGGCGAAAGAGGGTGAGAAACTGTTGATCCCCATCAATATGCGCGACGGCAGTCTGATCTGCGTCGGCAAAGGGAATCCCGATTGGAATTGCTCCGCCCCCCATGGAGCCGGTCGTTTGATGAGCCGCGCAAAAGCTTTCAACGAGCTTTCGATGAAACAATATAAATCGGAAATGAACGGTATATATTCCACCTGCGTGGTGCCGGACACCTTAGACGAATCACCCATGGCGTACAAAAGCATGGAGGAGATTGTCAGCCAGATTGACCCTGCGGTGAAGATTATCGACAGGATCAAACCGCTGTATAATTTCAAAGCAGCGGAGAAGGAACGGCGACGTAAGAATTGACGGCGAATACAGTCCGTCTATTCAACCTCTTGATATCACAACGTCACCCCGTTTTTGAATATGGCGATTTCCCTGTATCCGTTTATTTCGTTTTTGGTTCTTATCCCGCCCGACGCCACCGCCAGAACATAGTCAAAAAAAGCGTCGTCGAATTGTTTGGTATCCGCCGATATATCCTCCAGAAGCGCTCCCGCGTCAAAATCAATCCAGTGCGGTTTTTTGTTGTACAAACCGGAGTTGCTGGAAATTTTCACAGTCGGCACAGGGCCGCCCAAAGGGGTGCCGCGCCCCGTGGTAAACAGGATGAGCTGCGCCCCCGAAGCTGCGAGCGAGGTATTGGCCACGATATCGTTTCCGGGTCCGTTTAAAAGATTCAAGCCGGAAACAACGGCTTTTTGCCCGTAATCCAAAACGGCGGCCACTTCGCTTGTCCCGCCTTTCTGAGTGCAGCCCAGCGATTTTTCCTCAAGCGTCGAGATTCCCCCCTGTTTGTTGCCAGGAGAGGGATTTTCGTAGATAGTCTGCCCGCAGCGGACATAATAATCTTTAAAATCGTTGATCAGCGACACCGTTTTATCAAATACCCCCGCGTCACGGCAGCGGTTCAGGAGAATCGTCTCCGCTCCGAACATCTCCGGAACTTCCGTCAAAATGGCCGTTCCCCCATATTCGGTCAGCCGGTCTGAAAATCTGCCCGCGAGGGGGTTTGCCGTTATTCCGGAAAGTGCGTCCGAACCGCCGCATTTCAATCCGATTTTTAATTTGCCGGCGGGCAGTTTTTGCCGCTTGAAACTTTGAGCGTATCCGGCCAATTCAAAAATCAGCTTCACGCTTTCTTCTATTTCGTCGCCGCTTTCCTGCACAGCGAGAAATTTTACCCTGTCCGAGTCATATCCGCCGAGAAACGGCTTGAAATTTTCTATCTGATTGTTTTCGCACCCCAGCCCCAAAATCAACACGCCCGCGGCGTTTGGATTGTTTGCGAGCCCTGCCAAAGTTTTTTGCGTGAGTATTGCGTCGTCGTTCAGCTGCGAACAGCCGTACGGATGCGTAAAGGCGAAAACGCCGTCCGTTTTGCCGGCAACTTTTTCATTTGCGAGCGCGGCGGCTTTTTCGGCTGTCCGGTTTACGCAGCCGACGGTGGGGATGACCCATACCTCATTGCGCGCGCCCGCCTCGCCGTTTTTCCGCAAATACCCCATGAAACACCGGTCGCCGGCCGTTTTTCTGTTTGTGTTTGGCTTTGGGACGGGCCGGTAACGGTACTCGAGTATGCCTTCCAGATTGGTTTTTATATTGTGTATGTGGACATGGCGGCCTTTGGCTATATTCGTTTTCGCGCGCCCGATCGGATAACCGTATTTGACAACGCCGCCGCCCTTATTTATATCGTCAAGCGCGATTTTATGCCCGCAAGGGACCGCCTCGAGCGCCTTAAGGCCCAATAAGGGAAATTCTTCGCCGCCGCCGATATCCTTTAGGGCGACTGCCACATTGTCCGCTTCGTTGATTATCATCAGTTTTATCAGTTTTTGCATTTCATTTGGCTTTCTATACATTTTTTGTATCGATTTTTGGAACAAAATATTGACACCGGTTAAATATTGGTGTATAATAAAAATACGAATTATGCCGAAATAAGGGGAGGAAAGCGAAAATGTATCGGAGAAGTCAATTCGCGCAGCAAAAAATCGAAATGCCGTTCGGCGTGGAATTGGATCCGGAGAACAGATGGGTGAAATTGGCGAAGCTGATGCCGTGGGAAAAAATAGAGGAACTGTACGCGCGCAACTTTTCCGCCAAGGGCCAGGAAGCGCTGCCTGCCCGTCTGGCGTTCGCCGCGCTGTATATCCAAAGCCGCCTGAGTCTGACAGATGAAGAAACCGTTAATCAAATCCGGGAAAACCCGTCCATGCAGTATTTTTGCGGGAATGAGATATATACGCCCGCCAAACCTTTTGATTCGTCGCTTTTGGTGCACTTCCGCAAGCGCCTGACCTCGGAGATGATAAAAGAAATCACCGCGGAAGCCGCCGCAAAACTGCCGCTTTAGCGTTTTCTACAGATCAAAGGGCCGTATGGTCCATGTCTGCAATTTCGCCATATTTACCAAATTCGAAGCGTCGAGCCTCTCGGGAAATATCCAGTCGCCGCCCCAGTCCGTTTTATCCTTCACGAGCGCCGCAGGCGCGAGCCCGGCGCCCCGCGTGACTTCAAGCTCGTCGTCCTCGTTCAGGTTTTGCGCGATTGCCGCCGACAAGGCGCAAAACATATCGGGCGGATTCAGGAGACCTGCGCTTGTTTTATATAAATCCGGGAGCTGCCTGTACCCGAACACAAGCGAATATTGCTCCCTTGCCGCATGGGTCAGCTCGCGGACTTTGAGTTTTCCGCCTATTTTTGATTTTTCATGCTTCTCGGGTCCGTAGCTCAGATTCGCGGTCAGGTGGCGTTTTGAGAGATATCTTTCCATGAGCGACAATATTTCCGAAGCGCAATACCATCTGCCCCCGAGTTTCGCGTAATTCACCTTGCCGTTTTCCGCCCTGCCCGCGAAATCCCGTATATCTTCGGCGGATGTCTTCGCGTTTGGGCGCAGTTCGCAGCCGACAGTCCGGCTTGACGTTATGTATTCCACGTTGTCTCTTTTCAAGGTGTAGCCGATGAATTTGCCGAGGCGCCCGACGAGCTCCTCCATTTTTCCCGGAGGGTGAAGCGGAGAAGGCTTCCAGTCGCAGGCGGGCGTGTTTTTGCCCATGAAGTTTATACCGTCCCAAAATTTGGTGCCCGAAAATTCGCAGGGGTGATAATATATGCTGATGAATTTTGTCTTTTCCTCCCCGCTTTTTTTTGTTTCGCACAGCTTGTCAAAAGCCGCTTTCGCCTCAGACAGCGCTTTTTCTTCGTCTTCGATCAGATCCAGTCTCATAGTGGAGTACAATTTCGTGATGTTCAATACGCCGCCGTACCAGAAAGGCATATCGTTTAAATCGATTATGTCGTGCGAATCCAAATAGGTGGGAACCCCCCATTTTCTGAGTGCGGGATATACCTGCGGCGCCCATGAAGCGCCGGGCTGCCCGTAGCTTGCGGGAAATTGCCCCGTGATATCCGCAGTGTCCCAAAATCCCCGCGCTTCCCGGCGCTCAAATTCTTTTGCCCCGTCCGCGAATCCGTATCCCGCCAGATATTCGGACACTGTGGGGTGGCGGCTGTGATTGTCCGTGTGGTAGCATATTTCGTGCCCCGAGAGTTTTCTTATTATGTCGAACCTGCCCCGGTCGCGTATCGCCCTCGCCTTGTCGCCCACAAATTTCAACGACGAAATCACGCCCATTTTGTCCATCATGTCAATCAGCGAAAGCAGCGCGTCGTCCGCTTGCGGCGTGATATAATCCTCAACGTCATACCACAGCATTATTTTTATATCCATATGCCCTTTTTTCCTTTCTGTATTTTCCCGATTATTTTATCACAATGCGCTATGAAAGTCAATAGAGCGGTAAAAATAAAAATTTACAATTTTTCCGCAAATATCCGTTTGTATTTTGCGCCGCGGTATTGTATAATATTTGTCAGGAAGTCTAAAAAAAATCCCAAGAGGACAAATACGGGGGAATATCACAATATGGGTATAAAAGTTATTTTGCGGCTTATGGCATATGCGCTTATTATTTTACTTATCTTTTGCCTTTCGGCATGTTCAAAAGAGGACGGAGCCGATACCGATGAGAAAAACAAGAACGCGGGCGATGACGTTCAAACCGAGACGACCGCCGAAAAAGCGGTTGAAATCCAGCCCGATCTGCCCGAAGCGGATTTCGGGGGATATGAATTCACTTTTCTCGTCAGAATGATAGACGACGCTCACTGGTATCCGTACAACCCGAGGGAGATATATGCCGAACAGGAAAACGCGGAGCCGGTGAACGACGCGGTATACAGGCGCAACAGATTCGTCGAGGGACAGTATAACTGCGTGATAAAACAAGTCCAGACGGCGAGTTACGCGAGCGAACTGCAAAAAACGGTGAAAGCGGGCGACGATGTATATTCCCTTTACTATGCCGCCGTGGTCGATCTCACTTCACCGGCGGCCAACGGTTTTTTCCATGATTTATTCGCGGTGCCCCATCTTGATCTCGGCGCCCCGTGGTGGGACCAAAACGCCGTGAAATCATTGTCTATAGGGCATCGCCTGTTCTTTGGGACGAGCGATTTGATGATTGTGGACAACGACAGCACGTCCATTTTGGTGTTCAACAAAAAACTCATACAGGACCACGCTTTGGAAAATCCGTATGAGCTCGTGCATAACAACCGGTGGACACTGGACAAATTGATAGAAATGACCCGCGGAGTGGCGCAGGATATAAACGGCGACGGAATCATGGACTACAACGACAAATTCGGGTTTGTGGGATACCGGAACGCCGCTTTTTCGCTCGTGCACGCGGCCGATGTATGGATTGCCCAAAAAGATAAAGACGACATACCGTATTTTACGCTCAACACGGAAAAATTTTTCGCCGCTTTTGACAGAGCCTGCGATCTGATGTATGACCAGGGTTCGTACAATATCCACCATCTTGAAGGAAAATTTCCGGAAATCTACAAGATTTCGGCGCAGATGTTCATGGAAAACCGCTCCCTTTTCTATTGGATACTGATGCACGACATATTCGATTTCAGGGATATGGAGAGCGATTTCGGCATACTGCCGCTTCCGAAATACAGCGGCGACCAGAAAGAATATTACCACGAGGTAAATCATTATCACGGTCACGCGCTCGCAATTCCGGTATCGGTCACCGAGCTCGAACGCACGGGAATAATTCTCGAGGCACTCACGGCAAAATCGAGATATACCCTGCTGCCCGCCTATTACGACATATCGCTGCAGCGCAAATTTTCGCGCGACGAGGAATCCAAAGAAATGCTCGACATCATTTTTTCGTCGCTGATGTACGACGTGGGGGCTATAAACGAATGGGGGAGCATATTTTTCAATCTCGTCATGATGACGATGAAAAACGACAGGGATATCGCGTCGAAGTTCGAGAAATACGAGGCCAAGGCGTTGCAGGATATGCAAAAAACCATAGATTTGTACAAAAATATATCGCATTGATCGACCGGCGGATACAACTGCGGGGGATGCAGGAAACTGCGAACTAATACCGCCCTTACAAAATTATCTGTCGTTGTAATGTCCGTTACAATGCGCAATCAAAATATTTCCGTTTTCTAAAATCTTGTAAACAAGACGGTTTTTTTCGTCAATGGTTCTGCTCCAATAGCCTGTTAAATTGTCTTTTAACGCTTCAGGGTGTCCGAATCCTTCATTTCCGTTTCGGATAATGTCAGCGATAAGTCGATTGATTTTTTTTAAAGTTTTCTTGTCTTCGGTCTGCCAAGCCGTGTATTCATTCCAACCGTCAAGGCTGAAATCAATCATTTTCCATCGCCTCCAACTCGGAAAAAGTCTTGGTTATGGTTTCGCCTTTTTGGGCTTGTTCAACCGAATGCAATATCCGTTCCATTCGTTTGCCCGTGAAATAATCGTCGTATGGTTTCAATTCAAAGGGTATTTCTTGCGTCCTGATTGCCTGGCGGAAGTAAATAATGATAGCGGTTGATATGTTTATGCCGATTTTATTAAACAGGGATTCTGCGTCACGTTTTAGGTCTTCGTCTATGCGGATTGTTAAATTTGTCTGAGACATTTTAAAAACCTTCTTTCTTTGTCTTATTTGCACTAAAATTATATCATATATCGAGTGTATTGTCAAGGCAATTTATTTGTTTACCCCAAAATACAGAAAAAAATTTTTAGGAGGGATTATATATGGTACCTATCGAAATCAACGCAAATTCGCAGGAATTAATAAGGGGATTTGGAGAGTTCAAAGCAAATGAACCTGAAATTTCAAGAAAAATAAAAATGGATAAAAAAGAATTAATTGCCCCCTGCGGATTGGATTGCTTTAACTGTCCGGTGCAGGAAAAAAATATTACCGAGGCAACCCGTCAAGGTATGGCGAAGCATTTGAATTTACCGCCGGAAGAAGTTGCGTGTAAAGGCTGTAAACAGGAAAGCGGCAGATGCCGTTTCCATCAGAATTGCGCCACATGGGAATGTACTCAAAAAAAAGGCGTGGCATACTGCTTTGAATGTAATGATTTCCCCTGCGGATTATTAGCGCCATCGGCAAAAGGCGTTCAGTACCCCCACAACATGAAAGTATACAATCTTTGCAGGATGAAACTAATCGGATTAAACGAATGGATTAAAGAATCACTGTCTATTCGGAAAAGATATTACGAGGGCGATTTCATTGTAGGCAAAGGACCCGTCGTAAAAGAAGATTGATAAAGACGAAAGGTAATTAAAACATGAATATTTCAATATCAACCGCCAATCTATATGTTTTGCCTTTTGATATTGTCTTAAAAATATATAAGACAGCAGGTTATGAATTCAAATGGTAATCGCTTAAAAAAAGAGGTTGAGAGTCAAAATATATGAATCACAAATTTAATATTTTTTCCTGTTCGGCGCGGCTCAATTCAAACAGCAGCGAATACAGCGCGGTTATGGAAGATTCGCGGCCCTCTTTTGCTTTGCGGGATAATTTGTCCAATATCTCCCGTTCCCGGGCCGGGTCGTAAACCGGCATATTATGCTGCCGCTTATACTTTGCAATTTCGGCAGATATATCCATTCGCTGTTGAAATAAATTTATCAAACCGTCGTCAATCTCATCTATTTTTTTGCGCAATTCTTGCAAATCCATAAAAATCCCCCCACTGAAAATCAAATAATCATCAAATGTGACCGCTGACTGTCGAGCAAAGCGCCGTAAATCGCCACAGCCGCCGCAGCTTCAACACACGGAACGGCGCGCGGCACAATGCAGGGATCATGACGGCCGCCAATCGTCAGTTTCGTTTCTTTCCGGCAGGATAAACTGACACTGTCCTGTTGTATTGAAATGGACGGGGTCGGCTTGAATGCGGCGCGGAATATCAGCGGCATACCCGACGTGATGCCGCCCAAAATACCCCCGTGGTTGTTTGTGCGGGTTTGTATGGTATCCCCGCGCACTATAAATGCGTCGTTGTTTTCAGAGCCCCGCAATCCGGCGGCGGAAAATCCGTTGCCGAATTCCACCCCTTTGACTGCGGGAATGCCGAAAATTATGGCGGCAAGACGGTTTTCCATTCCGTCAAACATCGGCTCGCCGATTCCGGCAGGCACGCCGAAGGCGGCGCATTCGACAATTCCGCCGAGCGAATCCCCGTCTTTATGCGCGCTTTCGATGGCGGACCGCATTTGATTTCCCGCTTCCGGGTCCAGCACGGGAAAACCGGCCTCATTCAAAATACGGATTTCAGCTTCGCCCGCGTGAACAGGGTCAAAATCCCTGTCGGTTATTTTTCCGATTTGCGCTATATGCGCGCTTATATATATTTTTTCCCGGCGGAGAAATTGCAGGCATATCCCCCCCGCAACGCATAACGGCGCGGTCAGACGCCCCGAAAACGCGCCCCCGCCGCGCACATCGCGCGCTTCTTTATACTTGATATACGCGGTATAATCCGCGTGAGAGGGACGCGGGACGTCCGATAAATTATCATAATCCGACGAACGCGCGTCTGTATTGCGGATTATCGCAGTCAAAGGCGCGCCGCATGTGACGCCGTTTACCAATCCGCACAGGAATTCCGGTTCGTCCGGTTCCTTGCGTTTTGTGGAATATGCGTTCCCTCCGGGCATACGCCGCCGCATAAAAGCGTTCAGTTCGTCTAAATCTATCGTGAGCCCCGCAGGCAGCCCGTCGACGGTGACACCGATTGCAGCCGAATGAGATTGCCCGAAGATCGATATTTTTATATTCTTCCCATATATATTCGACATAAGCGACAAGTCCTCCCATATAACTTTTATGTATACAAACGCTCAAAAACTTCAAAATAATTTTCAAATGTTTTTGCGGTACAGGACGGATTGGCGATTTTAATTCCTTTTGTCCGCAAGCCGATCAAGGCAAATGCCATAGCCATACGGTGATCGTCATAGGTTTCAACCATTATTGAAGGTTTGGGAATTCCCGGATATATTGCCATTCCGTCCGCGGTTTCTTCGCACTTTATTCCCATTTTGGACAGTTGTGTCAAAACGGCGCGGATACGGTCGGATTCCTGATATTTGATGTGCCTTATATTTCGTATGACCGTCAAAGAGCAAGCAAACGGCGCCAGAACCGCAAGCGTGATTGCCTGGTCCGAGCAGTCGTTCATATCGACGTCTATGCCCTCGTATATGCCCCGTTTGGGTCCTTTTACCAATATCCCCTCGTCGGTTTCGCTTACCGTACATCCCAATTTTTTCAAAATTTCCAAATATTTTATGTCGCCTTGCATGGATGAGGAATACACGCCTTTTACCAAAACGGCCCCGCCCGTAAGCGCGGCGGCGGAATAAAAATAACACGCGCTTGAAATATCCGGTTCAATCCCGTATGCTCTTGGAATATACTTCTGCCCCGCTTTTACGAGGTAACCGCCCCCATCTGTCCTGCTTGCGTGAACGCCGAACTGTTCCATCATTTTTAGGGTAATACCGATATATGATTTCGCGGTTTCTTTGCCGGTAGGCTGTATTGTCAAATCTTTTTTATGCAGGCAGCCCGTCATCAGCAGCGCGCTCGTGAATTGGCTGCTTTGTTCGGATTCGATTCCGATCTCGCCGCCCTCGAGTTTTTCGCCGTATAATCGATACGACAAAAATCCCTCTTTTTCAATATATTCGATTTTACACCCCAATTTACCCAAAGCGTCCGTCAGTGGTTTCATGGGGCGTAATTTCATTTGTTCTGAGGATTCGATTGTATATTCACCTTTGCAAGCCGATAGCATCGCGGTCAAAAACCGCGCGGATGTACCCGCGCTTTTGACGTTTACGGTCGCTTTTTCTTTCGGAAATCCGCCGTACAGTTCGATTTTTTTTTCGTTTTCATGAATTTTCATCTCATAGCCGAGCGCCTTCAGGCAGTTTATGAGCCCCCTTGAATCGTCGCTGAACAAAACATTTGTCAAAATACTTTTTCCTTTGGCCATGCTCGCCAATAATAACGCTCTGTTGGTTATACTTTTGGAACCGGGGACTTCGAGAACGCAATCAACCGGTTTGCATATGGGCGCTACCGCATAAAAATCATTCGTGCTCACAATGCAATTCCTCCAAACCCAATCTTATTACGGTTTCTATCTCGCCGACGGGTATCTCTTTTAAAACGCATTTCCCGATTTCCGCGGGAAAAATCATCGTGATGCTTTTTCCGTCCCGTTTTTTATCGGACAAACACGCCTCGGCGAGTTGATGCGCTCCGCAGCGCGTATTCTCCGGCAGGCCGTACCTGCGAAGCATTCGGACAATATCCTGCAGGCAGCGCTCTTCGCACATACCCATGCGTACGGCCGCGCGGGTGACAACCGCCATTCCGGCCGCGACGGCATGACCGTGGGAAATGCGATACTCGCCGAGCAGTTCAATCGCGTGTCCGATGGTATGCCCGAAATTCAATAATTTCCGGGAGCTTTTTTCAAACTCGTCTTCCGCGACGATATCGCGTTTTATTTCAATACAACGGGAAATCACATTTTCCGATTGCGCGCCGACGGGCGTTTCGAGTGATTCGAACAGCAATCGGTCGGCGAGCACGCCGTATTTTATTATTTCGGCGCAGCCGTCCCTGAAGGTCTCCGGGGACAGCGTGGAAAGCAGGGAAACATCGCCAAGAACGAGAGCGGGCTGATAAAACGCGCCGGCCAAATTTTTTCCGGCGGCCAAATTGATCGCGGTTTTTCCGCCGACGGAAGAATCCACCATCGCAAGCAAAGTAGTGGGCATTTGCACGAAATTTATTCCCCTCATATAGCATGATGCGGCAAATCCGGCCAAATCGCCCGCAACGCCTCCGCCGAGCGCGACAACGACATCCGTACGGCTGAATTTTTCCTCTGCGAGAAAATTCAATACGGAGAGAAATGTTCCGGCGTTTTTTGAGGTTTCGCCGTGAGGGAACACATATTGCGCGGCACGGTAGCCGTTTTCAGCGAGCGCATCCGCCAGCTTTTTTCCGTACAAATTCGCAACATTGTCGTCGGCGATGACAGCCGCGGACTGCCCGCCGGCTGTTTTTCGTATGAGAAAACCCGCCTGTTCCAAAACATCCGCGCCGATTATTATATCGTAACTTTTGGACGCGTTTACAGTAATTGTTTTCATCAAAAATCCAACTCTCCCTTCAACCGGCTGCCTTCCTCAAGCAGCTTCACCAATTCTTCTTTATTTTGCTTCGCCAATGCGTTTCTGTAAAGGGCGACCGATTTTATAAATCCGTCCAATTCCCGTATCAGAAAATCATTGTTGTCCATACATAATTCCCCCCACATATCCGCGTTGAGCCGCGCCACGCGGGTCAGGTCTTTATAGCTCCCGGCAGAAAAACCCTTATGTCCGCGCGCCGTCGGACTTTTGATATAGGCGTTTGAAACCACATGCGCCATCTGAGAGCTGAAAGCAATCATTTCATCATGTTTTTCCGCGGTTGTCACGGTCAAATGCCCGAAACCGGCGGGTTTCAGCAATTCCTCGAGCCTGCCTAATAAGGCCGGCTCGTCATAAACGGGCGGCACAAGGATCATGGACGCGCCGCGAAACAGATTCGCCCGGCTGTTTTTGAAGCCCGCGTTGTGGCTTCCCGCCATCGGATGCCCGCCCACAAATATAAACCCATACCGCTTTGCAAGCGGAAAACATTTCGAGCAGACAAACCGTTTGACGCCGCAGCAGTCTATGACCATCGCATTTTTCGCGATGGCCGGCGCGGCGTTTTCAAGATAAGCGACCGCATCGCCGGGATTGACGGCAACAAATACCGCGTCGCACCCGCCGATTGAATTTTCGTCCAATACGCCGTCTGCCGCGCCGGAAAGCTGCGCGAAACTCAAAATAGTTTCGTCTGTATCGAAAC